>CALEMG010000051.1 GCA_937910835.1 uncultured Alphaproteobacteria bacterium
CATGTGCTGACACTTTTCCAGAAAAACCCGGATATCCTCGCGCTCTATCAGAATCGCTTCAAATATATCCTTGTTGATGAATATCAGGACACAAATGTGGCGCAGTATCTCCTGCTCCGCTTGCTCGCGCAAAAGCACCGAAATATCTGTTGTGTTGGCGATGATGACCAGTCGATCTATGGCTGGCGCGGGGCGGAAGTCGGCAATATCCTGAAATTCGAGGATGATTTCCCCGGCGCCAAAGTCATCCGGCTAGAACGCAACTACCGCTCCACGTCACATATTCTGGGCGCCGCCTCCGGCCTGATCGCCCATAACGAAGGCCGCCTCGGCAAGACCCTCTTCACGGAAGGAAATGACGGTGATCATGTTGTCCTGAACGGTCTCTGGGATGGCCAGAATGAAGCGCGTTGGATCGCCGATGAGATCGAAAATCTGGAACGAAAGGATAAAAGTCTTCAGGATATGGCCATATTGGTCCGCGCCAGCTTCCAGACCCGCGATTTTGAAGAATGCTTTTTAAGCATGGGCATCAAGTACCGAGTCATTGGCGGATTGCGGTTCTATGAAAGACGCGAAATTCGCGACGTCCTGGCCTATCTCCGGGTCATTAGCCAGGCAAATGACGACTTGGCCTTCGAGCGGATTTATAATCTACCCAAGCGCGGTTTAGGCGAGAAAGCCCTCGAAAAGCTCCGCGCCATTGGACGGGCGGAAAATGTTTCCCTTTCCCGCGCCGCCAATATTGCAGTTGAGAAAGGACTCTTTAAAGGCAAACCACTTGCCGCTCTGAAAGACTTGATGGCCTCTTTCGATAACTGGCGGGCACAGAAAGACCTAATTCCGCCAGATGAGCTGGTGGAGGCCGTTCTTGAAGAGAGCGGCTATTTCGATATGTGGCGGCAGGACAAGTCACCGGAAGCTGAAGGCAAGCGTGAGAACCTGAAAGAGCTGGTCCCGGCCATCGCGGAATATGAAAGCCTCGGCCAGTTTCTTGAGCATGTATCACTGGTGATGGAAAATAACGCGGACAACAGTAGCGAGATGGTCAGCCTGATGACGTTGCATTCCGCCAAAGGTCTCGAATATGACGTGGTGTTCCTGCCCGGATGGGAAGAGGGGCTTTTTCCGCATCAACGGGCACTCGATGAAAACGGGCTAAAGGCGCTGGAGGAGGAGCGGCGGCTCGCCTATGTCGGGATTACCCGCGCGAAAGAGCGTTGCTATATCAGCCATGCCAGCAACCGCCGTATCCATGGGCAATGGCAGTCCTCCCTGCCCAGCCGATTTATCGATGAACTCCCGCAAGATCATATCGCGGATCAATCTGATCAGGGGATTTACAACAGTACGCGCCAAAGCGAAGGATTCTCTCATACAAGCTGGCGAAACCCTGAAAGCTCTCATCTTGCGGAGATACTGGAAAAACGCGCACGCGCCAATCAGCAATTTGTCGATAACAGCACCAAACCAGTTACCAAAGCTTCTGAAAGCGAAGGTTTTGCGATCGGCACCCGGATCTTTCACCAAAAATTCGGTTATGGCCGCATTGTCCGGAAAGATGGACCAAAACTGGAAATCGCATTTGAAAAAGCCGGCGTCAAGAAAGTGATGGAAAATTTTGTCGAAGCCGCCTGAGGCCGCCTTCTGGCAACTCACCCTCACCCTGCCATTTATACAGGCAGAGGAAATCGCCGATATTTATGAGGATCACGCGCTAACCATCTCGATGGAAGAAGCAGTAAGCGACGGCTCTCTCTGGCGGCTCGATATTCTTTTCCATGAGGAGCCTTCTGCCCCCCTCCTCGATCAGTTACCTACCGGATTGAGCTTCGAACTCGCACCGCTCGCACAGAAAGACTGGGTGAGTGAGAGCCAGAAGATGCTGCCGCCTGTCGATGCGGGCAGATTTTACATTCACGGTTCGCACGATGCGCCGCATCCCGCCCTCTCCCGTCACAACCTGCTGATTGACGCCGGCGCGGCTTTTGGAACAGGTTTGCATGAGACGACCTACGGCTGTCTCCTCGCCCTTGACAACTTACGAAAATATCGGAATTTCAAAACCCCGCTCGACCTGGGGTGTGGCTCCGGCGTGCTTGCCCTGGCCATTGCAAAAGCCTGGAGAACTCCGGTAATTGCGAGTGATATTGATGCTGCAGCAGTGGCGGTCACCCGCGATAATGCCGCGAGAAATCGTCTTACCCCACTGATGACGGCCGTCCATGCAACGGGCCTGAACAGCCGGATACTAAACAGGAAAGCGCCTTATGATTTGATCGTCGCCAATATATTGGCTTGGCCACTAGTAAAAATGGCACCCGATATCTGTGCAGCCCTTGAGAAAAATGGCGCACTAGTCCTCTCGGGACTCTTGGGATCGCAGGAAGTAATGGTGAGAAGCGCCTACCGACAGCAAGGGCTAACGCTCAAGCGCCGCTATTCAATAGGCAGTTGGACTACGTTGGTCCTTGGCCGATAATCCGGACAGAAAATTATGCAGCCGACCTGCCTCCAATATGGGGAGGCGAAGGCAGGTCGACTGCTGACGATCAACCCGCTTTGCGGTGATCGTTTGTGTTGCTTGGCCATTCGAGGTTATCATTCGCGCGGTATGCACGGTCACCTCTAACGGCAATTTCAATCTCGCCTCTTGTCAGGCCAATGTCGGCAAGCTCGCGAGAGTTCATCGCCATCAGGTGGACATATGCCGCCCGAGAGGTCTGTGCTTCCATAAACTTGGTGACCAAGGAGGCCCAGAAGCCTTTTTTCTTGGTTGTTTCCATCTCACCTTTTCCTTCAACGGCCCGGTCAATTTCGCTCCGGGTAATACCAATATCACTCAGTTCACGATCAGACATGCCATAAAGCGCAGTTTTGGCGGCAGCAAGCTCACGATTCCGCAAATATTTGCCAACGGTCACCTGATATAGGGCCGAAAGTTTCTCGGCAATAAATTCACTTCTCAACTCATGCGCCTTTCTGACGTATCTTTCTGTGTCGATATGGGTATTGTTCGTATTTACGGGCTCGATCATTGCGAGCGCCTCAATCTCTTGTTTTCCATAGCTAATCATTTTGCTACTCCTTCAGTTCCGATAGCCCGACCAAACGGGCAACTTTTCAACGTTTGTTGCTTTTATTCGTTGGATAAAAACAGTTCTCATTCACTGCCTTCCCGGTAATTTCATGGCCATCATTGACCGCCTTCCCTAAGGGGCCCGTTGCCAAATCAACAATCGCAATGTTCTGTTCCGTGGCAAGGCGGATACGTTTTCGCAGTGACTGCAGCAGGCCCGAAAGTCCGATGTGCCGAGTTACCGTCATAACGTCAATCCGGGCACCCATCGCCGGACCATATTGCAGTTGCAATGCATCACCATATTTTTTGTTTCTTGCGTACATTTCACTTTCCTTACCAAGCAATCTTGATGGGCAATATATTGCACTGCATTCATTAAATAACAATGACTTACATCACACTTTTGCCCGCAAAGATCGAAATGGTGCCCTGCAAAAAATGCATAGCTCTCGTTGCACTTATGCTAAAAAAGCGCCATATTTATGATTAGAACCTCTATATTTACAGGAGGTTGCCATATTTCAGGACACACCCCATGGAAACTGCCAGGTTAGAACATGCCATCGCCACACTGCTGCCTCAACAGGACAGGGAGGAGGCCATGAATATTTTACGCGCCGCAGCAGCCGCGCCCGCACGAGCCGATGAAATTCAGCTGCTTGGACAGCTTTTCCCGAAACTTGATCAAAGCACCGCGCATGAACTTGAGAGGATCAGAGAAGAATTACGCCAAGAAATTCGCGCCGTCGTCC
>CALEMG010000052.1 GCA_937910835.1 uncultured Alphaproteobacteria bacterium
CGAGAGGCGCTTTACTGTTGTTTTTGCGATCGCGGCCATCGTCGCGGGCGTCGCCGGTGTGATGTATACGCCTATCTTGCCGCCTGATTACCATCTCGGTATGGATTTTCTGGTGCTCTCCTTCGTTGTTGTGGTGGTGGGCGGTATGGGCTCACTTGGCGGGGCGGTGCTGGCCGGGTTCCTGTTGGGTATTGTGCAGTCTTTCGCCTCGATGAATGAAGTGAAAGAGATTTTCACCGGGATCGACCAGATTATTCTTTATCTCGTCGCTGTTGTAATTTTGCTGGTGTTACCACGCGGTCTTATGGGCCGGGCTGGAGTGATGGATGACTAATACCAAGAAGCCGCTTCTTAATGACACCTTTGTCGTGATCATTTTTGCCGCCGCCATCTTGGCGATGCCGATTTGGCTTGACCCGATTGGTGGCAACTACCCGGATCTGCTACAGAAATTTGCCATCTACGGAATTTTTGCCATTGGCTTTAATATCCTCTTCGGATTGACCGGGTACCTCTCTTTCGGTCACGCGGCCTTTCTGGGTGTTGGGTCCTACGCCGCCGTCTGGTCGTTCAAGTTGTTGACGATGAATGTCCTTCCGGCTGTGGTGTTCGGTGTTGTGTTCGCCGGAATACTGGCGGCAATTATCGGCTTTCTGAGTTTGCGCCGGACAGGGATTTACTTCTCGATCCTCACGCTAGCTTTTGCCCAGATGTCGTATAACCTCGCCTATTCAGTGCTGACGCCAATAACCAACGGGGAAACGGGATTGCAGCTGGCCCGCTCCGATCCGCGCATTCTTGACCGCCTGTTTTCGGATGGTTCGGTAGGAGCGGGACTTCCGAGTACGGATCTCTTCGGTGAGACGATGAGTGGCTATCCCGGTTTCTATTTCTGTGCCGTCCTGTTGATTATCTGCTTTTATATATCCATGCGGATTTTCCGATCTCCCTTCGGCCTGATGCTAAAAGGGATCAAATCGAACCAGAACAGGATGAGATATACGGGCCTGAATACACGCCCCTATATGCTGACGGCGTTCATCATCTCGGGTATGTATGCTGGATTGGCGGGCAGCCTGCTTGCAGTCACAGATCCGCTGGCGGGTGCTGAGAGAATGCAGTGGACAGCTTCGGGTGAAGTTGTACTGATGACAATCCTCGGTGGCGCCGGAACGCTTGTCGGGCCGATGCTGGGAGCAGGATTGATCAAGTATTTTGAGAATATATTCTCCTCCTTCGATGATAATGTGCTCACGCAGGCCTTCTCCTTCATGCCCGACAGTGTTGTTGAGATTGTGGTGCCGGTCGTCGGCCTTTTCGTTGGCAGCGGCTGGCATCTGACATTGGGATTGTTGTTTATGATCATCGTGATTTTCCTGCCTGGCGGGCTGGTGGAAGGCTTCCGCCGTATCGTCAATTATTTCAGGTCTGGTGGGAAAGCGAAGCCACAGTCCGTAGAAGCGCATAATCAGGCTGGCGAGTAAAAGGGTAAATCATGGGCGATCTCGTTCTTCATCTGGACAATATCAATAAAAGCTTTGGCGGGCTCAGCGCGCTTTCCGACGTCAATTTGCATGTGGAGGAAGGGACGACGCATGCCATCATCGGTCCCAACGGTGCGGGTAAATCGACGCTTTTGAATGTATGTATCGGCCGATTGAAGCCCGATACTGGCAAGGTAACTTTTGCGGGTGAGGTTTTGACTGGCAGGCAGCCGCATGAAATTGCCCAGCTTGGTGTCGCCCGGGTTTTTCAGACGCCGGAGATTTTTCAGGAAATGACGTTGCTTGAGAACGTCATGATCCCGGCTCTTTCCCATCGCGATGGAGCGTTCCGGCTAAATGCCGCTGAACTATTGAGCAGGCAAGGGGAACTCCGTGATGAGGCAGAACATATAATTGAAGATGTTGGGCTCAAAGACATGATGATGGCCGAAGCGGGTAGCCTCAGTCGAGGCGATAAGCGCAGGCTGGAGCTGGGCATGTGCCTTATCTTAAGGCCACGGCTTTTATTGCTCGATGAACCAACTGCAGGCATGGCGCGTCATGACACCAACCAGACGATTGAACTTTTAAAGAAGATCAAGTCCCGAGGTATGACGAAAGTGATTATTGAGCATGATATGCATGTTGTCTTCAGCCTGGCGGACAAAGTCAGTGTGCTGGCAAGGGGACAGATTATTGCCGGTGGCGATCCGCAGAGCGTGCGTGAAGATCCGAAGGTCAAGGAAGCGTATTTGGGAGGAGCCCATTAATGTCTGAGACGTCGGAAAAAATGCCCTATTTCAGTGTGAAAGATATCCACGCCTATTACGGCGAATCCTATATCGTGCAAGGGG
>CALEMG010000053.1 GCA_937910835.1 uncultured Alphaproteobacteria bacterium
TGACATGCGCGCCGGAAACGCCCTTCATCTCACGCACCTGCTGAAGTATTTCGATGCAGATCTTTTTGCCTTCCTGCTTTTGATCGTCCGCGCCTTCCAGCCGGTCAATAATCGCATCGGGAATATGGATGCCCGGCACATTGCTGCGGATCCATTTTGCGGCCCGGGCGGAGGCAAGCGGCCCGACCCCGATCAGGATGTAGCATTGCTCATCGAGACCCATATCGCGCACCTGCTCCATATAGCGGTCCAGCATCGCAATATCGAAGCAATATTGCGACTGCACGAACTGCGCCCCGGCCTCTATCTTTTTCGCAAGGCGCAAGGGACGAAACTCATAGGGCGGCGCGAAGGGGTTGATGGCTGCGCCCAGAAACACCTGCGGCGGGGAGGAAATCTTGCGCCCAGACAGAAAGCGTCCTTCATCGCGCATCAAGCGAATGGTGCGCAGGAGCGACATGCAATCAAGATCAAAAACCGGTTTGGCGCCCGGCTGATCGCCCGCCTGCACCCCGTCGCCAGTAAGGCAGAGAATATTATTCACCCCCATCGCCGCCGCACCGAGGACATTACCCTGAATGGCGATGCGGTTATGGTCGCGGCAGGAAATCTGCATAATCGGGGAATAGCCGACACGGGTCAGCAGCGCGCAAATCCCGACCGAGGACATATGACAATTCGCGCCCGACCCGTCCGTCGCATTGATCCCGTCCACCCAGCCATCAAACACCGCCCCGCGATCGAAGACTTCCGTCGGATCAGCGCTGTCGGGCGGGTTAAGTTCTGCTGTTACCGCAAATTCCCCGGCGCGCAGCACTCGCTCCAGTCGGCCACGGGAGGTATGACCCGGCTGCGGCGGCAGCGGTGCGCTTATATCTACAGGGGAATTGGCAGTCATGTCAGGTCGATCCCTCCGTCTGCGCGATTTTCTCTTCCGCGGACTGCGCTGTCGCCCTGAGCCAGGCGGAGGAGCCGGAAAAGGAATGATCGACCGGCGGCTGGACGGTCAGAATATTATCGCCCGCGCGCATATCTCTGCTGCCCTTCCAGGCCTGCACCCAGACGCAGGGCATATCCGGCTCCACCTCGCAATTGCCGTTCGCCCGCACGCCGCCGCACGGGCCGTTACGCAGCGATTTCGGACAGTTCATCGGACAGGACATACCGGTATCGCTCAGCGCGCACTGCCCACACATGCGGCAATCAAACAGGAAACTTTTGACGAACTTTTCGACCAGTACCACCGGCTTTTCTGCACGCTTGTAGCCGACAAACTTCCAAAAGGGATGCAGCTTCAGAAATACACTGGCGAGAAGATTATAGACGCGTTCCAAGCCGCGCGAATGGCGCACCGACCAGAGCCGCACGGAGTAGAAGGCGCGGCTGCGGGTAACGGGGCTGCGGCTGGCGGGTTGATAGGCGGATTTCGGCATCAGTTTTCCTTTCGCCCGCCAGAGACAACGAGGACCCGAAGCGCAGCCTCATCAAAGGCGTCCTCGATTGCCGCCGCACGCGCCGCCGCCAGTGTCTCAAGATCACCGTCAACAGTCTCCGCTTCGCCCTTGCGCCAGCCTTCCAGATAGGCGTCTGTCTCATGGGCTTTGTCGCGCATGGCCGCCATATCGATCGCTTCCTGAAATCTCTCGGAAAGCATGACCTTGGCGTTCTTGCGGCCCTGCTTGACCACGATCTGGGAGGGGATATCCCGCCAATAGAGAATGGTGAGTTGCGCCATCGCGCTACCCCGCCTTCTTATTCAGAAAATCACCGAGACCATTTAGGCCGGTAAAGCGATATTCATACCGAAGAGACAAACGATCCGCCGCAGCTTTCGCTTTTTCCTGAAGTTCCGCATTCTCGATCTGGGAAATATAAACCAGCCGGGTGTAATTCCCGAAATAGAGCGGGAGAAGTTCCGGATGCCTATCAATACCAAGTCCTTCGATCGTGAGCTTTTCAAAATGCCGGGCAAGGAAATCAGTGAGATAGAAGGTGCCGACTTCCGCCTCCTGCAGCGCGGCGAAAATGGCGCTGCCGGTGAAAAACTCATAGCAATGGGCACCTGCGATACGCTCCACCCCCTCTTCTTCCAGAACCCTATCGAGAAGCCCACCCGTGCCGCAATCGCCATAAAGGGCATAGACGCGCGAGAACTGACCGCGTTTTTCCCGGATTTTTGTCCGCATGGCATTTGGGATGAGCGCGGGTGTGTTATGCAACTTGGCCGGAAGGCAGGTGACGTCCATATGCACCCACCCATTGGCTCGGATAACAGCTAGCGTTTCTTCGGCCAGCGCACCGCAAGCGATCAAAAGCGTTTTTTCCGGCGCAACTGTCATATCACGCTCCCAAGCCAAAGAGGGGTCAGGCCGCGCGGCGTTCGGCAACCATTTTCTGGGCAATCTCAACGGTCATGGCTGCGTCCCGGCCATAAGCATCTGCACCGACGCTGTCCGCGAATTCCTCGTTGAGCGGGGCGCCGCCGACCATGACGATATAGTCATCGCGGATGCCTTTTTCCTTCATGGTGTCGATCACGACCTTCATATAGGGCATCGTGGTGGTCAAAAGTGCGGACATGCCAATGATATCCGGCTTATGTTCTTCAAGCGCTTCAAGATATTTTTCGACCGGATTATTGATGCCTAGATCAATCACCTCGAACCCTGCGCCTTCCATCATCATGATAACGAGATTCTTGCCGATATCGTGAATATCGCCCTTGACTGTGCCAATGACCATTTTTCCGGCTTTCGGCGCTCCCGTCTCGGCGAGAAGTGGTTTCAGAATCGCCATCCCCGACTTCATCGAATTAGCGGCGAGCAATACTTCCGGCACGAACAGGATGCCGTCGCGGAAATCAATCCCGACAATGCGCATCCCCTCAACGAGGGCGTCAGTCAGAACCTTGTAGGGCTCCCAGCCGCGGCTTAGCAGGATATTTACCCCTTCACAGATTTCATCCGCCAGTCCGTCATAAAGATCATCATGCATCTGCTCGACAAGTTCCCCGTCATCCAGGGCCGAGAGGTCAATATCATCATCTTCCATCGAATGCTCCACCGACTAACAAAATAGAACGAAGCTCTATCAAAAAAGTGTCATATAATGCGGGTAGAAAAACTATACCCCCGCAGACATGGAATAATTTTCCTGCGACACTTTTGTCGAATTTGGGACAAGGCCAAGGGTTTTCAGGCCCTCAGCCGTTCATTTTCAGGATCAAAGACCGATTCTTCAATGACGGTCGCGGGATAGCGTTCCCCGAGAATTTCGATCTCCAACTTGGTATCGATAGCTTCCATTCCGGCTTTTATGTAACCCTGCGCCAGGCTCTTCTCGACCCAATGGCCATAGGCCCCCGCCGTTGCCCTACCGACGATATTGCCGTCCAGATCGTAGAGCGGCTCGTTCCCGAGGGGGTCCGCATCCTTGATCCCGTCCACTTCAAGGCAGACAAAAGCCTGCGGCGCGCGGTCCTCTTTCTGCTGGATGAGCGCGTCCCGGCCGATAAAATCGCCCTTATCGAGATGGACGAAACGATCCAGCCCGGCCTCAAACACCGAATACTCGCGGGTGAGATCCTGCCCCCACATACGATAGTTCTTTTCCATGCGAAGGCTGTCCATGGCGCGCATGCCGCACATACCGAGGCCGAATTCCTCCCCCGCCTCCACAATCGCGTCATAGATATGGTTCTGATACTCGATCGGGTGATGCAGCTCCCATCCAAGATCGCCGACGAAATTCACGCGAAGCGCGCGGCAGGGCGCGAGGCCCACCGTGATATGCTGACCCGTCAGCCATTTAAAGCCATTGTTGGATAAATCCGCATCGGTAATCTTGCGAAGGATATCACGTGATTTTGGCCCCGCCAGCACCAGCACCCCATGCGCCGTGGTGACATTGTCGAGGCGGACAGAGCCGTCATCGGGGAGATTTTTCAACAGATAGTCGTGATCAAAGCGTTCCGCCGCGCCGGAACTGACAAGATAGAAAGCCTCCGGCCCATCCCGCATGATGGTGAACTCGGAACGGATACCGCCCCGCTTATTCAGCGCATGAGACAAGTTGATCCGCCCCACTCCCTTCGGCAGTTTGCGGCAGACAAGCCGGTCAAGATAGGCTTCCGCCCCCGGTCCCGTCACCTCGAATTTCGAGAAGCTAGTAATATCGATCAATCCGGCATTGGTTCGGGTATTCTTCACCTCATTACCGACATGCTCGAAATAGTTGGAGCGGCGAAAGCTCCACTGATCTTTTGGCTCCACCCCTTCCGGGGCAAACCAGTTCGGCCGTTCCCACCCGTAGCGCTGACCGAAGACTGCACCGCGCGCCGCCATGCGATCATGACATGGGGACATTTTAAGCGGACGGCCCGCCGGGCGTTCCTCATCCGGATAATGGATGACGAAGACATGCTCGTAGCATTCCTCGTTCTTGATCTTAGTATAGGGCTTGGTCGCATAGGCGCCAAAGCGACGTGGATCGACATCCATCATGTCGATACCAGGCTCGCCCTCGGTGATCCACTCGGCAAGCTGCCAGCCGGAGCCGCCCGCCGCCGTCACGCCAAAGCTGTGTCCCTCATTGATCCAGAAATTCTTGAGGCCCCAGGCTGGGCCGATCATCGGGCTGCCATCCGGTGTATAGGCAATGGGGCCGTTCACAATATCCTTGATGCCCGCATCGGCGAAGGTCGGCACGCGCTTGATCGCCGCCTCCACATGCGGCATGAGACGCTCAAGGTCGCCTGGAAAGAGATCTTGCCCGAAAGTTTCCGGGCCACCATCGACGAAACAGGCGGGCGCGCCCTTCTCATAGGGGCCCAAAATATAACCCTGCCGTTCCTCCCGAAGGTAATAAGACGCATCGCTCTCACGCAGTACCGCCATTTCAGGGAGACCCGCTTTTTTGCGCTCGACCAGTTCCGGCACCTCGTCGGTGACGATATATTGATGCTCCACCGGGATCACCGGAATATCAAGACCAACCATGGAAAGGGTCTGGCGGGCGTAGTTACCAGTGCAACTCACCACATGCTCAGCAGTAATGTCGCCCTTGTTGGTGCGGATCAGCCATTCGCCGTTCTTCTGCTGCTCAATGGAAAGAACTTCCGTATGTCGGTTAATCTCCGCACCGCCATTCCGTGCGCCGATCGCCATGGCGTTGGTCACATCCACCGGCGCAATATGGCCATCATCGGGATGATAGAGCGCGCCGACCAGGCCGTCGATATCGGAAAGCGGCCAGAGTTCCTTCACCTGCTGCGGCG
>CALEMG010000054.1 GCA_937910835.1 uncultured Alphaproteobacteria bacterium
AGATGCTGGCAGAGGCCCGCGCCAAGGACGTCTACCGCGACCTGCAACAGATCGCGGCGGGCGCCGGGCCGGACGTGATCCGCCTCTCCGTCGGAATCGAAAACAAGTCGGATATCATTGCCGATTTGGAACAGGCCCTCGCCGCCAGCTAACCGCTATCCATCATAAACGGATAGCTCTATCAGGTTGAGATCGGGGTCGCGCACGTAAAGGGACGTGATCGACCCCCTCGCCCCCGTCCGCTTGACGGGTCCTTCCAGAATATCAATGCCGTCCGCCTCAAGCCGGGCCCGCATTTCGCCAAGCTCTCCCTCGATAATAAAACAGAGATCCGCCGTGCCAGGTTTCGCCAGATGCGCCCGCGGCGTCAGCTCATGCCCCGCAATATGCAGGTTGATTTTCGACTGCCCGAACTTCAACGCGCGGCGCCCTTCGCCGAACTCCTCATAAATCATCCCCAATATTTCACAGTAAAAATCCTTCGTTCGTTCAATATCGGCAACAGTTAAAACTAAATGGTCTATATTTTTAATCATTTTTATTTCTCTATTTTTATATTTTTATTATTGAAACTGATTTATCGCGCACCAATTAAGCAAATAATGTCAATATTAGGAAATAACCATGAAGTATTCATTCATCGTCGCCTCAATATTTCTAGTTGCGTCACCCGTTCTCGCCAACGCCAAGGACGGGACGGTCTCCGCAACCGAAGGCTGGAACAATAGCGCTGGCTTCCAGACATCCTACGATAAGCTGGTCAAACTGACTACTGCTGAAGCCATTGAACGAAAAAAAGGTGGCTTTTACGATCAATGGCAACAGAACAACCTCTATATCAGCAACACGTCGATTGGCGTGCAGTCCAATATAGAAACGGGGGACGTCGGCAGCCTTTTTGTCACCGAAACAAATTGCGGGCCTTCAGTCAGCCAACTTCCGCTTGATTCCGGTGGAACAAACGACATTTCGGTCGGCGATGTCGGCTGTATCGTGGGGACAAACAATGCAAATACTCCTTAAAAGCATTTTCCTGCTCCCGCTTTTGGTCACGGGCTGCATCGCCGCCAGCCATGAGAACGTAGCTTTGCCAGCGGGGCCGCCGGTTCAGACCGTTGTCACGCCCTATGATCGTCTGATCACCTGCGTTGCAAAGGCTCAAAGGCTTACCGGTGTCTGGGCGGTGGGAGACATTATCGATGCGACCGGCAAATACAGTGCCGATTATGCCGGAACTGGGAAGTATGTTACCCAGGGCGCGGGCGATATGATGCAAACCACATTAGTTCAGGCGCACGCAGAATCCATCGTCAACCGTCGCGATCCGAGGCCGGTCATTACCGAAATCCAGCTCGGTATCCGCGATGCCAAGCAATTTGTACTCATGGACAATTATATTACTGGCTCGATCAATACGCTCGACTTCATCCCGGGAGCCGCAGCCGAGCTGACCATTGCCGGAATTGGGCCGCGCTATCGCCAGAACCGCGCCATCGTCGGGCTGGACCTGCATCTCACCGATGCGCGCACCTCCGAAGTTCTGGCGGCGGTCAATATCTCCAAGCAGATATTTGCCGACGAGGCGGGCTTCGGCATCGGGCGCTTCTTTGGCGATACGCTGGTTGATCTGGATATCAGCGGCCAGAACCGCGAACCGCTGCAACTGTCTCTGAGGTCCATGCTGCAATTCGGGCTTTATGAGATGATCTCTGAGCTTAACCCCGACCTTCGAAATACTTGCCAGCAGATTGTCGATTCTGTGGAAGGGGTCGAAGATGAAGAGCCGGCAACTTTATAACAAGAAATAACCTTGTTTTACAGGGGCGTCTAATTTCTGACTTCCAATTTATTAGAGGAATTTATCATGAAAAAACTTGTTTTAGGATCATTGCTGCTCGCTGTTCTGGCGGGCCCCGCCTTTGCCAAGGACGGTCGCCACGGCGGCCCAGGCGGGATTCCCAACACGGGAGCCGACCAGTTTGCCGCCGTTGTCGGCGTTGTCGGTGTCAATAATTATAACGTTGAAATCGGAGACACGCGTGGAGACGTTACCCAAGGCGGGCAATATTCCGTTAATGCCAATGTAACCCACATTGGCGCCAGCGTCGCACAGCAGGGCTTTGCTAATGTCGATCTGCATGCCCCCGATTTCGCAGCCAACACTGGGGGAAGCGAAACCGGAGCTGTCTATAACGGACCAAGTAACGCCTCCGTTGTATCCGCAACGTATGAGAAAGGAGCCATTGCGTTTAACACCCTGCGGCGTGAAGATGGCCTGACGGATATTATCCAGTCTCTGGTTGGCGTCGGAAACGATCAGGATTCAGGTGAGTCTCCTAATATCTCCTTCGCTAAACCTGCTGCAACCGGTTACTATATCGCATTTGGCGCCATTGGCGGGACCGACTGGAATAATGAAAGATAGGAATAAAACCGAACCGATCTGAAGACACCCATTTGTTGGGAGTTTATGCCGGTCAGCCTAACCGCTGGCCGGTTTTAGGTTGCATGCTCCGCCCGGAGTTCATGCACCACGAAAAGCGCGGCGGCGAGCACCAGCATTCCGCCCGCCTGATGCGCTGCGCCAAGAGCAACCGGCACCACATGGAGCAGCGTGATAATCCCAAGGAAAACTTGCGCGAGGACGAGGGTCACCGTCCATGAAATTCCAAGCCGGAGGCGACGGTTCAGCTCCCCGCCTCGACTGGTGAGATAGATCCAAATAGCGGCAACGGCGATGGCATAACCGACCATCCGGTGGACAAACTGCACCGTGCCTGGATTTTCAAGGAAGTTGTGATAGAGCGGCTGCATATAGAGGAAATCTTCCGGCACAAACCGCCCGCCCATCAGCGGCCAGTCCGTATAGACAAAACCCGCGTTGAGCCCGGCAACGAACCCGCCGATGAGGATCTGCACCGCGATCAGGAACAGCAGGGCATATCCCGGCCGCCTCACCTGTGCGGGCGCAATTGCGGCCGTTCCGGCGGACGCGGGCCGCACCAGATCGAAAATCGTCCAGAGAAGCACCGCGAAAATCAGGCTGGCGAGCGCGAGATGCGCGGTCAGGCGGTAATGGCTGACGTCCGGATGATCGACCAGGCCGCTTTTCACCATAAACCAGCCCATGCCGCCCTGCGCCGCGCCGAGCAGGAAGAGAAGCGCGAGCCGCGGCGCCATTTGCCTCGGGATTTTCCTGAATAACAGCAGCAACACGAAGGGCACAAAGAAAGCAAGGCCGATCACGCGCCCCAAGACCCGATGCGCATATTCAAAGGCATAGATGCCCTGAAACTCCGAAAGGCTCATGCCCTTGTTGATTTTCTGATATTCGGGGAAGGCCTTGTAACGCTCAAACTCCGCCATCCAGGCCTCATGGCTCAAGGGGGGCAGCCAGCCCGTCACCGGCTTCCAGTCGGTCATCGACAGGCCCGAATTGGTGAGGCGCGTGACCCCGCCCAGCACGATCATCGCAAACACCAGCAGCGCCACCAGCGCCAGCCAGCCAATCACCAGTTTGCGGCCATCGCGCGCGCCCACGGCCCCGTTATCCTGAATATCCGTTATCATGGCCGCAACATAGCCCAATTCCGACCAAAAGCAATATAGCGCAAGGGGTGTTGCGGCACTCCGCCGCAGGGGGCGGTTTGGATGGTTGTAGCCCAGAAAGAAGATTGACCAGAAGGCTTAGACTTTGGTGTCGGGTTTTTCTGAATCAATCGTTTTTCGAAGAAGTGATCGCAAAGGCAAGGATTCCATTTTCCCGCTATCCAAATCCACCATCCAGAAACTATCGATCTTTGTTTCCGGAAAAGTATGGGACGGCACTACAACCAACCTGCTACCGTCGCCGGAAATTGCGACATACTGTATCGCCTCAACACCCAACGCCTCTGCGGTAACGACGTCCCGGAACTGGCCACCCTCCCACAGGGAAACTGTGTTCCCGTATCCGCGGATTACAGCAATGCGACGCCCGTCATAAGAAGCGGAAATAGACTGTGCCCATGAATATTGTCGCTTATTCGGATATCGTGTGTCTTTCGGGATATTGTTATTATCAAACGCAACGGATAGCTCGTCTGTTTTCAGGTTATAGAAAAAAGCAGACACGTTATTTGCCTGATATTCATTCATTTTCGGACCAAGCGCGTCAATACCGCTGAAGATCAAGCGGTCTCCACCAATAAGGGCAACATTTCCATAGCCCTTGAACAGCACAACGCCATGCCCCTCATTCATTAAAACATTATCGCTTGATGGATAGGCCCCGGATGGCTGATCAAGATCAATATAATTCAACCAGTAATCCGCATTGAACTGCTGCCAGAATATACTGGACATTTTTGCACCACCGTTTGACACATAATAAATGCGCCTCCCGTCCGGTGAAAATACCGGAAACCCCCGTATAACACTCTGGCTCCAGCCCACTCTGCTGCGACTCCTAGACTGCATTGTTCTAAAATCAACAAACCAGTAACTTACTTCTTGCCGCGCGTAGGTAACCCGTTCAAATGACTTCGAGGACAGATCAAGCACCCCGATATGCGTACCATATGTCTCGTTAGGGCAAGCAGGATCACCACATCGTATCACCATTGTAATTTTCTGCCCTGAATGATCAAAGCTTGGGGAGTGCCATTGCTTGGCGAGCGGGTGGGGCACCTTCACATTTGGATCATAGGGAGGGTCGAGAAGTTCGATCGATTGTTTCTCTATGTCATAAATACCGATAGATATTGGCGTCTTTATCCGACGTTTGTTAATCGTTGCAAATTCATGAAAATCAAAGGCCATATAGCGACCATCTGGCGACAACGACGGATTGTTAACGGAAAGCTCATATAACGGTTTACCGTCTTCAGTCACCGTATCAACTGCCGCACCCCGGAACTTATAATCTGACGGGGAACAGGCGATACATACCAACAGCGTTAAAAACATACATGAAATAGTCTTAGCGATGCTCACTATAATCGCTCCATGCAAAGTTTAATTTCAATAGCCACAATTTACACAACTATAACGGTTTTAAAATAAATTAAAAAACAATTCTTAATCAGCCACTAAAAAAGCCCCGAAACCGTGTGGTTTCGAGGCTTCTCATTGGTCGGGCAGAGAGGATTCGAACCTCCGACCCCTTCGCCCCCAGCGAAGTGCGCTACCAGGCTGCGCTACTGCCCGCCAGATCCTGGCGACCGGGCCGTATTTCGGGCCCAAGGCTGGCGCACTATACTGACGCCCGCGCGCGATGGCAACGCCCGTTATGGCATCAAACCCAATTTTTTCAGGCCCACAAAAATCGTCACTCCGCCCGCTTAGGCGAGGAGTTCTTTCAGCTCTTTCAAATCACTGAGCACGCCGCGCAGCTTTGCCTTGGCATCGGTGGAGAGAGGCTCACTCTCCCCGCTCCCGCTTCCTGCCTGGGCAAGCGCCGGGTTCCCCTCGGCCCGCGCGGCGGAGACCATAGCGTCGACATTATCAATACGGCCGCCCTGCTCTTTGAGAAGCTTCTGCGCCCCGCGAATCGTAAAGCCATGCTTATAAAGAAGGTCGCGAATGCCGCGGATCAGCTCAACATCGGAGGGCCGGTAATAGCGCCGCCCGCCACCACGTTTCAGCGGCTTAACGACCTTGAACTTCGTCTCCCAGAAGCGCAGGACATGTTGCGGTACTTCCAGCTCCGCCGAGACTTCGCTGATGGTTCGGAAGGCGTCGGGCGATTTTTGCAGTTTCTGTGCTTCTCTCGCCACCTTATGCGCCACCGTTGCCCTTATTGATCTTGTCCTTCAGGACATGCGACGCACGAAAGACGAGCACTCGCCGCGGGTTGATCGGCACTTCCTCCCCGGTTTTCGGGTTGCGACCGATCCGACCGGTTTTCTGCCGCACCTGCAGACTGCCGAAGGAAGAAATCTTTACAGTCTCGCCGGCGACAAGCCGGTCTGAAATTTCCGACAGAATAGCCTCGACATGATCCGCAGATTCATTGCGCGACAGGCCGACCTGCTGATAAACAGCCTCTGCTAAATTTGCTCTGGTTAAAGTATTTTTTGTCATGATATCACCCCATTAGACTGTACAGGATTATCAATGCGGCGGGACTCGTCAATCATAAAGGTGTAATTTTCGGCTGTTATCCGCCGAAAAGCCCGTTTTTTGGCAAAAAGACGCGATAACCGATTGAAATTGATCGCGGATTTGACGGTCTGTGGAAGTTACCGGAGAAAGAGATTCGCAAGAAGCTACCAGCGCACCAGCGCAGAGCCCCAGGTAAAGCCGCCGCCCATAGCCTCCAGCAGCAGCAGCTGACCGCGTTTGATGCGACCATCCCGCACTGCTTCATCCAACGCAAGCGGAACAGAAGCCGCGGAAGTATTACCGTGTTTATCGACAGTTAGAACAACTTTCTCAGGATCGAGTTTAAGCTTACGGCCCGTCCCGTCGATAATCCGTTTGTTCGCCTGATGCGGCACCAGCCAGTCGATATCGTCCGTGGTCAGGCCTGTTGCCTCCATCGCTTCATGAACGACACTGGCTAGATTATTGACCGCATGGCGGAAAACCTCCCGCCCCTCCATCCGGAGATAGCCGGTCGTCTGGGTCGAGGACGGACCACCATCGACATAAAGAAGATCATGTTTTTCGCCGTCCGAATGCAGATGACTGGTGAGAATGCCACGATCATCGGATGTGCCCTCGCCGTCCTCCGCCTCCAGAATAACGGCGCCTGCGCCGTCGGCGAAAAGCACGCAGGTTGTGCGATCCTCCCAGTCGAGAATGCGCGAGAAAGTCTCCGCCCCGATGACCAGAGCGCGGGTAGCCTGGCCGGATTTCACGAAATTGTCCGCCGTTGCCAGCGCATAGAGGAAACCTGTACAGACAGCCTGGATGTCGAAGGCGAAACCGCGCGTCATGCCGAGGTTCTTCTGCACCACGGTCGCGGTCGCGGGGAATGTCTCGTCCGGCGTCGCAGTAGCAAGAACGATCAGGTCGATATCGTCGGGTTTCAGCCCTGCCATTTCCAGCGCAGCCTTCGCCGCATGAGTGGCGAGATCAGAGGTTAGCTCATCATCCGCCGCGATATGCCGCTGCGTGATGCCGGAACGGGCGACAATCCATTCATCCGTCGTGTCCACCATCTTGGAAAGTTCGTCATTCGTGAGAATACGTTCGGGAAGATAGGATCCGGTGGCGGTAATAACTGAGCGACGCATGTACTTCCTGTTCTATCCGGCATCTTCAACGGTGCCGGAGGCTTGATCTATGTTCTTGATGGGCCGGGATGCCGAGGCGGCAGATTGCCGATTTTCCTCGTCTTCGTCAGGCGTGGCTGCATTATTACTCATTTTCGCTGCCATATCAAAGGTCTCGAAATTATTGCGCATTTTATCGATCATGTCATCGGAAACCATCTCAACGGCCACGCCTATGGCATTGGCAAAGCCCATCGCGTCGGTTCCGCCGTGACTTTTCACGCAAAGACCGTTGAGGCCGAGAAGAACGCCGCCATTATACATGCGCGGATCCAGCCTCTCTTTCAAAACATTCAGGCCGCCACGAGAGAAGATATAGCCGATGCGCGCGAGAATAGAACTTTTGAAACCGGCACGAAGGAAATCAGTAAAAAGCCGCACCACCCCTTCCGCGGTTTTAAGCGCGACATTGCCGGTAAATCCATCGGTTACGATCACATCGACAACGCCGCGGGTGATATCGTCCCCCTCGACAAAGCCCTGATAATCAAAGGGTGGATGCTCAATGGACTTGAGGCGTTCCCCCGCTTCCTTGATGGTATCGTTACCTTTAAGCTCCTCGATCCCGACATTGAGAAGCGCAACGCGCGGCGGCACGCGGCCCAGCACGGCGCGGGCGAATTCAGCCCCCATAAAGGCAAACTGCACAAGGTTATCGGCGTCGCATTCGACATTGGCGCCGAGATCGAGCATGACCGTTTCCCCCCGGGGTGAGGGTAGCACGGAGGCAATCGCCGGCCGGTCGATCCCCGCCATCATCCGAAGCGAGACTTTCGCCATAGCCATCAGCGCGCCGGTGTTACCGGCGGAGACAATCGCCCCGGCCTCGCCCGAACGCACGGAATCGATCGCAAGACGCATACTGCTCTTGCGACCCTTGCGTAGTGCCTGACTGGGTTTGTCTTCCGACTTGACGGCCTCATCCGTGTGGCGCAACTCGCAAGCGGCGCGCACCCCGGGATATGCCTTCAAGAGCGGTTCCAGACGCGCCTCATCCCCGAACAGAAGGAAACGGGCCGCTGGAAACTGTATGCGGATAATGTCGATGCCCTGAACTACGATGTCGGGAGCGTTATCTCCTCCCATCGCATCAAGGGCAATGACAATATTCTCAGGCATATTTTTGTCAGGTTCCGGCCAACCTAATCAGCAAACGCCGATTAAAGGATGTCGCTCGTTTCCAGAATTTCGCGGTCGCCATAATGGCCGCATTCACCGCAAATATGGTGAGGGCGCTTCATTTCGCCGCAGTTCGGGCACTCCTGCACCTGCGTACCGCTCAAAGCGTCATGGGAGCGACGCATATTGCGCTTGGATTTCGTAGTCTTTCTCTTAGGTACTGCCATTTTTCCAGTCTCTCACTTCAGATGCCCTTTGCCAGGGCGACAATTTAAATTACATTGATATGAGATAGCATTATGCCTTCATATCACTTCTTGCTCATCAAGTCCTTCAAATTTGCAAAGGGTTGGTGTGTCCCTCGCTCCTTTTTCACCTGATCCAGGTCTAAATTTTCTTCCTCTACAGGCTCTGGCAGGCCCGCCTGCCGCGGATAAGGCTCCAATGCCAGCGCGATCTGCTCCGTCACCATGGCCAGCAAATCGATCCGGCCTCCTACAATCAACTCCGGCGGATCCGCCTCATCCATTCCCACAACCTTGTCCAGATCCTCAACTTCGAGATCTTCGGCATCGAAGGTGTAGAACACCGTAAATTCCTCGTCAATCGCTTGTGCCACGGGCTCCAGCGATACAACACAGGCCTGAACAGCCGCCGCCTGCACGCGCCCCGTCAGTGCCACCTGGCCATTTGCCCCTTGGCGAACCAATGACCCGTGCGCCGCAACATCGGAAAGGCCGAGTATATCCAGCGATTTCGCCAGCGCCTCGCATTCCTCTTCCGTCGCCCGAATATCGAATTTCATGGGCTCCCGCCCGAGACGCTCGACATTGATCAACCGAGCGACTTCACCCCCGGTATCTTTCATGGCGATAGTTCCTTCCAAATTCAGCCCAAGCATAACCGACCGGCGTCATTCCGTCGGGCACGTGATTCGAAGGCGCGAAAATACTGGTTTCGATTCGGGCGGGCACCGGATTTTGTCATATCCCGAAAATTGCGCTTTCGGACCCGTCAAACAAGGGGGGAATTGAACAATTCCAACGCCCGTCAGCGCGGATCAAAATCGCCAAAATCCGCGCGCCCCTTCATCAGCACATCGAGGCCCTGCCCCGCAAGGCGCTGATCCGCCGCCCGCAGATAGTCCGCAAGCACTGCCACGGCTTCCGCCGGAACCTCATCGACCGTGCCGTAGTGGTTGCGACGCAGCGCGTCTTCGAGTGTTTCTTCTCCCTCACCATCAAGTGCAGAATCATAGGCTGCGACGCGGCCATAGAAGGCCTTGGCCATTTTCTTGATATGCTTGCCGACGCTGAGATCACCGATGCCGATCTCGCGCAAGGACTGGTCCATGTCCGCAAACATTTCATCAAACACAGTTTGGGAGAGTTTCTGCGCCTTGTCTCCCCCGCCCTTCAATCGGCGCATGATCAGGAAAGCATGGAGTGAAATCATCTCGAAACGGCCATCGACCGTGTCAGGAACCGCCGCAACCTCGTAAAAGGCCGGGATGCGCGACTGGCGAACGATTTCCGCATAAAGATCCGCCGCCGGACCCTCCAGCGGATTGCGGCGAAAGAAATTTGCTAGGCCCACGCGGCTCCTCCCGCTAATCCGGTGCGCATTCGCTTTTTCATCAACATCAGCATTACGCCCTCAAGAAAATTTGACATTTGCCGAGCGGCAAGCCATTTATTGTCCCTGAGTTACGCATTTCACGGCGTTTAGTCAACTGAAAGCCGCGCCGGAGCAAGGAACCATGAAACGATTGAAGACCGGGCTTTCCATTGCCGTTCTTGGCCTCGCGCTCACCGCCTGCGAGCCAATCAAGACGAACCAGGGCTATCGCCTGGACCCCGAGCAGCTCGCCCAGATCGAAGCGGGCGTCACCAACAAGGATTCGGTTCAGGCAATCATGGGCTCCCCTTCCAGCATCGCCACCTTCCAGACCGAGGGCGACGCTTGGTACTATATCAGTAGCAAGACGGAGCATCTGGCCTTCTTCGCGAAGGAAGTGAAAGAGCGCGATATCGTGATCGTCAAATTCGACATCAATGATGTCGTGGCCGAGATCAAAGATCTCAACAAGGAAGACGGCCAGGAAATTGAGATTGTCGAGCGGGAAACCCCGACCGGCGGGCGCAAACTTGGCCTGCTGGAGCAGATCTTTGGCAACCTTGGCCGGTTCAACAGCTCTGGCGAGCAATAAGCCCACGATTCTTACTGCATAAAAAAAACCCCCGGCCGGAACCGAGGGCTTTCTCATTTTAATACTCGCAAAGTTTAGCTTAGTGAGCCATCGCCGCGAGCAATAGAAGCGCGATGATATTCGTGATCTTGATCATCGGGTTGACAGCCGGACCGGCTGTATCCTTATAGGGATCACCAACCGTATCACCGGTCACCGCCGCCGCATGAGCATCTGTGCCCTTACCGCCGTGATTACCATCTTCAATATATTTCTTGGCATTATCCCAGGCACCGCCGCCCGCCGTCATGGAGACAGCGACGAAGAGACCGGTGATAATCACGCCAAGAAGCATGGCGCCAAGGGTCGCGAAAGCAGCCGACTTGTCCGCAATAAGCAATATCACGAAGAAGATAACGATAGGCGCCAACAATGGCAGCAGGGACGGAATGATCATTTCCTTGATCGCCGCCTTGGTCAGCAGGTCAACGGCTCGTCCGTAATCGGGCTTGCCGGTGCCTTCCATGATGCCGGGGATTTCCTTGAACTGCCGACGCACTTCACGCACAACGGAACCCGCCGCACGGCCTACGGCCAGCATGCCCATGGCCCCGAACAAATAAGGCAATAATCCACCCAAAATCAGGCCAACAACGATATAGGGATTTTGCAGGCTGAAATCGAGGGTGACGCCCTGGAAGAACGGAAACTCGGTCGGGGTCGCCAGACTGATGAAATGCTTGAGGTCTTCCGTATAGGCCGCAAACAGCACCTAGGCACCGAGCCCGGCAGAACCAATTGCATAGCCCTTGGTAACCGCTTTCGTCGTATTGCCAACCGCATCAAGCGCGTCCGTGGTTTTACGCACATCCTCGTCCATCTCGGCCATTTCCGCGATACCGCCGGCGTTATCCGTGACCGGACCATAAGCATCGAGCGCGACGATCATGCCAGCCAGGGCCAGCATTGTTGTCACCGCAATAGCGATGCCGAACAGCGCCGCCAGATTATAGGACACGATAATACCGGCACAGATGATAATTGCCGGAACCGCCGTCGCTTCCATCGAGACCGCAAGGCCCTGGATGACGTTGGTGCCATGACCAGTTTCCGACGCGGCCGCGATACTGCGCACCGGACGGTATTCGGTTGAGGTGTAATATTCCGTGATCCAGATAAGGAGACCCGTCACCACGAGACCAACCAGACCGCAGAAGAACAGGCTCATCCCCGTGAACTCTTTCTCACCAATCGTATAAACAGTGTCCATGCCGATGGTAAAGGAAGTGACCGGCCAAAGCGCGATCGCGGAGAGGACTGTCGTCACCAGGAAGCCCTTGTAAAGCGCTCCCATGATGCTGTTATTGGCGCCAAGCTTGACGAAGAACGTACCGATGATGGACGTCAGGATACAAACCGCGCCGATCATCAGCGGATAGCTCATCAGTGCCACGTCATTGGCAAAATAGATGGAACCCAGAACCATGGTTGCGACAACGGTCACCGCATAGGTTTCAAACAGGTCGGCGGCCATACCGGCACAGTCACCGACATTGTCGCCAACGTTATCGGCGATAACCGCTGGGTTGCGAGGATCATCCTCAGGGATACCGGCCTCGACCTTACCGACGAGGTCGGCGCCGACATCGGCACCCTTGGTGAAGATACCACCGCCAAGACGGGCGAAGATGGAAATCAGGGACGCACCCAGGCTGAGGGCGACGAGGCTGTTGACCATATCACGGCCATCAACGCCGGTGCTTGTCAAATAGCCGTAATAGCCGGCAACCGCCAGCAAAGCGAGACCAACAACCAGCAGGCCCGTGATCGCGCCCGCCTTGAAAGAGACGTCAAGTCCGTCGCTCAGGCTCTTGGCAGCGGCAGCGGCTGTGCGCACATTGGCCCGTACGGACACATGCATGCCAATAAAGCCCGCTGCGCCGGACAAAACCGCTCCGATGAGGAAGCCAATGGCGACCTTCAGGCCAAGAATGAAGAACAGGATGACAAATATGACGATCCCGACAATTCCAATGGTCATATACTGGCGGTTTAGATTGGCAGAAGCCCCTTCCTGAATCGCTGCCGAAATCTGCTGCATTTTTTCCGTTCCGACATCACGCGAAAGAACCGACATACCTGCATACACACCGTAGCCCAAGGCTATCAGTCCGCAGACGATCGGAATCCATAATTCTACTGACATTCTTTCATCCCCATCAAAGTTACGAAAAGGCCATCAACAAGATGGCCTCATTTTATTGTTCATTGTTGCGCTAAGCTTCCCCCCAAGTATAAAACCTGGCTATTTCAAGCTTCAGTCGGGCCGTAGAATGCCAGATTAGCTTATTTTTCGCAAGCTATTGGAATTGCCTAATTTAGCGCACTCTTTCCAAGCGTTTTTTCATATGCTTTTTGAGCGAATTTTTTTGATTAGCCGGTGGCAAAATCTTCCGGAACATGCTATCGCAGCGCCAGTATTTCCCAGGAGACGATGAGTCATGGATCTTTCAAAAATTTCGGCGGGCAAGGATGTACCGTGGGACGTCAATGTCGTGAGTGAAATCCCTCTTGGCGGTGTCCCTGTCAAATATGAGGTGGATAAGGAAAGCGGCGCGATGTTCGTTGACCGGTTCCTGCATACGGCAATGTTCTATCCGTGCAACTACGGTTTCATTCCGCAGACCCTCGCCGATGACGGCGATCCGGTGGATGTGCTGGTGGCGGGCCCCATTCCGGTCATGCCCGGCGCCATCATCCGCGCGCGTCCCGTTGGCGTGTTGATCATGGAGGATGAGGCCGGTCAGGACGAGAAAATCCTGAGCGTGCCTGTGGATGAGCTGCACCCCTATTATTCCAATATCAGTAATTATACCGATCTGCGTGGCATCCTGCTCGACCAGATCTCCCACTTCTTTGAGCATTACAAAGATCTGGAAGAAGACAAATGGGTCCGCATTGTTCGCTGGGGCGACGCCGAGGAAGCCGCGGAGATGATCCGCAAGTCCATGGTCTGATAAAGCAGCGGAGATGTGAGGTGGGTTTCGGCCCACCAGTCCCTATCTACTCTGCCGCCACACGCCTCCGATGTCCGCGCATGCTCCAGAGCGCGAGCAGGATAACAAAGCCGAGCAGCGGCAGGGCGCCGAGATTAACAACGTCCCAGCCGAAACGCTCCTGCAACTGACCGCTCATCAAGGACGCGGTCGCTACCGTACCAAACACCATAAAATCATTCAGCCCCTGCACCTTCGCTGTCTCGGACGGGCGGTAGGTCGTGGCGACAAGGGTCGTGCCGCCGATAAACATGAAGTTCCAGGACAGGCCAAGCAGGATCAGTGCAATATAGAAGTTCGTAAGCTCCAGCCCAAGCAGCGACACCGTGACACTGGCAAGCCCGAGTACGGCCCCCAGGATAATGATCTTATATTCCCCATAACGCGTAATCAGCGACCCGGTAAAAAAGCTCGGGCCGAACATCGCGACCACATGCCAGCTGATAACGTTGAAGGAATCGCTTGGCAGATGGCCGCAGCCGACCATGGCAAGCGGCGTCGCCGTCATCACCAGGCTCATCACACCATAGCCGATCATGGCACTCAGCACGGCGACGATGAAGGTTGGCTGTCGGGCAATCTCCGATAAGGGGCGCTGGCCCGATTCATGCTCCGGGATGACCATCTTCGGGATTCTGACGAAGCTCAAGAATAGGAACGCGAGGAGACCCAGAATTATAATCGACAGGTAAGAGCCAAGATACATGAAGGGCGCGAACAGGTCCTTGCTGTGGCTGGCGATCTGCGGCCCGAGAAAGCCAGCAATCACGCCGCCCGCCAATACATAGGAGACGGCCTTGCTGCGGTTCTTGTTGCCCGCGATATCGATCGCGGCGAAACGGTAGTAGTTGCCAAAGGCCGTGGACATGCCGACAAAAATAGCGCCGAACGCAAACAGCCAGAAGCTACCCACCCAGATGGCGTAGCTACAGATTGCCGCGCCGACGATGCCGATCAACACTCCGAAGAGAAAGCCCGACTTACGGCCGACCTGCCGCATAAAGAAGGAAGCGGGAATGGTGGCAAGCGCCGTTCCCGTCACAACAGCCGTCACCGGCAGGGTCGCCAGCGACTTGTCGTCGCCAAGCAGAACAAGACTGGCAAGAGCCGCTGAGGATATCATGATGGAGGTGGTGCTGTTCATCAGCGCCTGACAGCCGGACATCAATAAAATACTTAACTTGGTCCGGCGATCCATCATATCCCGTTCTTCTTGTTGTTATATGAAATGAGCACGATGCTTATGCCGCGCCCTGCATTTGTCGATAGCTGTCTAAAACCTCGTAGTCGCTGACACAATCCGCCTTGACTGGCACTGCCTGCTCCCGCGATTGCCAGAGGCTGTAAAGACCCTTCTCCCAACGATCCGGATCCAAAAGGACCATATGCGCATAAAGACCCGGCGTCTTCAAAAGACTTTGGTGATGCTCTTTTTCCTTCTGCATCAACTCACCGACGGGGCGGGCGGCGGGCACCTTGTCCACGGCACTGTACATATAACTCGGATCTTCCTTGGACGGGCCATAATCAAAGGCAACCACCTGCCAGCTTCGCACGCGCGGACGGCCGAAGGTCTCGGTCACACCGTTAAACAGATGATTGAGGAGGAACTCCTGGGCGAACTGGGCATTCTCCCATATGTAGAAGGGCGCATAAACATGCTCTTCGGAATCATACAGATAAAACTTGTGGCGCAGTCCCGGGCAACCATCGAACAGCCGACTTCTAGCCGCCTCATGATTATGTATTTGCTTTTAGTCAAAATCCTGAGGCAATCGTACCGTATATTGCATCGAGAGCAGACATCTCTCCCATATGTACATAAAAATTTCGTGGAATATGTCAAGAATATGACGGGAAGACAACCCACACAAATGCATAGCTATTATGCATTATCGATAAAGCGGTTTAAAAATGCTGCCATCCGCGGGTGGTAAGCGGCATATCCGAGCCATCTTCCTGTTTCACCCGCACGCCTTCCTCGCCCTCGACCATCTCCCCGATGATGGTGAGCGGCACACCGCCCTCTTTCGCGAGTTTCACCAGATCATCACGCCGATCAGACGGCAGGGTGAAGGCGAGTTCATAGTCGTCACCGCCAGTGAGTACCGTCTCGATCAGGGCTTTGTCGGATTGCACCGCCGCCTCCGCCGCGTCGGATAAGGGCACTTTCGCCCACTCGATTGCCGCGCCGAGACGGGATTGTTCCGTGAGATGACCGATATCGGCAATCAGCCCATCAGAGATATCGATGCAACTGGTCGCTTTGCCGACCAGTGCCTGCCCGAGAGCCAGTCGTGGCTCCGGCAGGTGATAGCAGTCGATAAGATATTCCTGATGCGTGGGATCGAGGTGAGAGAGCTGCTCCCCCGCGGCCATAAGACCCAGCGCCCCGTCGCCGATGGTGCCAGAGACGACGATCAGGTCGCCTTCCTCCGCACCATTCCGACGCAGCGCCTTATCCATCGCCACCTCCCCGATAGCAGTCAGCGAGAGCGAAAGCGGGCCGGACGTACGCACCGTATCCCCGCCCATCAGACCGACATGGAATTCCGCTTGGTCGAGGGCGAGTCCCTCGGCGAACCGCTCTATCCAGTTATGTGGAAGATCCTCCGGCCAGAAAGTCGCAAGGAGATAGCCAACCGGCGATGCCCCCATCGCCGCGAGATCGGAGAGATTGACCCGGAGCAGCTTGCGCGAGACGTCACCGGGCAGGTCGGACTCGCGAAAATGTACGCCCGCGACCATCGCGTCCTTGGTCAGCACAAGGTCGTTTCCCTTAGACGGAGTGAAGACTGCCGCATCATCAGTCAGGCCCAGTGCGGCGGGTATACCCGCCGCGAGAGGTTTCAGGATCCTGTCGATCAGCGCGAATTCACCTTCTATGGTATTTCGCTTCTTCCCGGACATTCTAGTCGAATTCGCCAGCACGCAGCTCTTTCGCAATCTTGTCCAGCACGCCGTTGACCAGTGCTGGCTCCTTCCCCGTGAAGAAGGTTCGCGAGATGCCGATATACTCCTTGATCAACACTTTCGCCGGCATATCAACACGAGCGAGAAACTCATATGTCGCGGCGCGCAAGAGACAGAGCAACACCACCTCCAGCCGATCCGTCGTCCGGTCTTTCTCAAGACGGTCACCAATCAGCTTGTCGATCTCTTCCTGCCGTTCCTTGGTGTTGAGCACGATATCCTCGAATAAGGGCTTATCGCTATCCTTGAACTGGTCGCCATCAAGTTCCGCGCCGACGCGATGCTGCAAGAATTCCTCTACCACCTCGTGTGCAGTCCGGTTGTCATGCTCCATCTGGTAAAGGGCCTGCACCGCGTTCAGCCGGGCAAGGGTGCGCCGGCTGTGCTTGTCACCGCGTTTTTCACTGCGCGCGTTCATCTTGGGAACATTCCAAATTTCTCTTTGAGCTTGAGCATCTTAAGCGCCGCCTCCGCCGCGCCACCGCCCTTGTTCTTTTCGCTTTTACGCGCCCGGGCCCAGGCCTGATCGTCATTCTCGCAAGTAATAATGCCGTTGCCGAGCGCGATGCAATAATCCGTCGAGATATCCATCAACGCCCGCGCGCTTTCCTCCGACACCGTATCGTAATGGGAAGTTTCGCCCCGGATCACACAGCCGAGGGCGACATAGGCATCATAGCGTCGCCGCCCGCCCATGAACTCCATCGACTTCATGGCGAAACGGATCGCCGC
Organism: uncultured Alphaproteobacteria bacterium; assembly: GCA_937910835.1. Taxonomy (GTDB): domain Bacteria; phylum Pseudomonadota; class Alphaproteobacteria; order Sneathiellales; family Sneathiellaceae; genus Sneathiella. The sequence goes on from CALEMG010000054.1 coordinate 17,328, forward strand.
CGGAATTTCACGGCAGCCCGGCACCTGCACGACTTCATAAGTAGCGCACACTGCATCCAACGCAACTATCGCGCCATCAAGCAAGGCATCGGAGATATCACGGTAAAAATCCGCCTCGACGATCAGCACATGTATATCATTGCTCATGGCTTACCCTTTCGTCTCGATAAGACGCGTTTCCGTAATCGCAAGGCCATAGCCATCAAGACCGACAACCGTCCGTGTATGATTGGAGAGCAGGATCATGTTCTTGATCCCGAGATCGATAAGGATTTGCGCGCCGATGCCGTAATCGCGAAGTTCATGCTGCTCTTTAAGCGGTTCGCCAAGCTTGCGCCGCACCCGGTCGGAAAGCGCCATGGCGCGCGGCTCGCGGATAAGAACAACAACGCCCTTGCCCGCGGCATTAATCTGTTCCATTGCGCTGTGCAGCGTATCGGGTTTCTCATCCAACTCGCCAAGGACATCGCCCAGCAGGTTGAGCGCATGCATGCGGACCAGCACCGGCTCCTCGCCGGAAACTTCGCCTTTCACCAGCGCCACATGCTCCGCATATTCCGGACTGTTGGAGAAGACGATCATTTTCCAGTCGCCGCCGTATTTGCTGGAGATGTCAGCCTCGATCTCTCGCGTGATAAGGCTGTCATGGCGGCGGCGATAGGCGATGAGATCGGCGATGGTACCGACTTTCAGGCCATGGAACTGGGCAAATTTCACCAGATCGGGAAGACGGGCCATGGTCCCGTCATCATTCATGATCTCGCAGATCACACCCGCCGGCATCAACCCGGCAAGACGAGAGATATCAACCGCAGCCTCCGTATGGCCCGCGCGGCGCAAGACCCCACCTTCGCGCGCGACCAGCGGAAAGACATGCCCTGGCGAGACGATATCCTGTGCATTCTTAGTCGGATCAATGGCAACAGCAATCGTACGGGCGCGGTCGGCGGCGGAAATGCCAGTGGTGACGCCTTCGCGCGCCTCGATCGAAACCGTGAAATTGGTTGTGAGGCGGGAGGCATTATCCTGCGCCATCAACGGCAGGCCGAGATGGTTGATCCGGTCCTCAGACATGGAAAGACAAATCAGCCCCCGGCCAAACTTTGCCATGAAGTTGATCACATCCGGGGTCGCCATCTGCGCCGGAATCACCAGATCTCCCTCATTCTCGCGATCCTCCGCATCAACAAGCACGAACATCTTGCCATTGCGGGCGTCCTCAATGATTTCCTCTGTTGAGGCGAGGTACTCTTTATAGCTCATTTTTTCTTATTTACCTCTGTCATGCGGGCGACATAGCGCGCCAGTACATCAATTTCGAAATTAATACGCCGGCCCACGGTCAGCGTGCCGAACGTAGTATGCTCCTGCGTATGCGGAATAATATTGACGGTGAAATGATCGTCACCGACCTCATTCACGGTGAGAGAGACACCATCGAGACAGATGGACCCTTTCGGTGCGACAAAGCCCGCGAATTTTTCCGGCAGTGAAAAGACAAGCTTCGTTGAATCACCGACGGTTTCCATATGCAGCAGCGAAACAACCGCGTCGACATGCCCCGTGACCACATGACCGCCGAGTTCATCGCCAATTTTAAGCGCCCGTTCGAGGTTGATCTTGGTACCCTCTATCCAGTCGCCAAGATTGGTGCAGGAAAGCGCCTCATCGGACGCGTCGACAGCAAACCATCCCACCCCCTTCTCGATCACGGTGAGTCACGGGCCGGAGCAAGCGATCGACGCGCCGATATCGACCGTATCCGTATCATAGGAGGTTTCGATTTCAAAGCGGGTGTCGCCGAGCTTCTCGATGGCGCGGACCCGTCCGACATCCGTAATTATGCCTGTAAACATGCTGTTCAGTTCCGAAGAAAATAACTTTCCAATAAATCATCGCCCAGCCGACGTTCTTCGATCAGGCGAAGTTCCGGCGCATCGCTAATCCGCTCCAGCCCGATGGATTCAAGGGCGGGAATACCATCCCCTCCGATAATCCGGCCAGCGCGAAACCACATCAGACGATCCGCCAACTCATCTTTTATCAGCGTTGCCAGAAGATGGGAACCACCCTCGACAAGTATTCGCGTTATTCCGCGTTTCGCGAGCGTCTCAAGGCCGAGCGTCATGTCGGGGAGCCCCGAGGCATTGGCCGGCACTTCGATCACCTCTACGCCGAGATCCTCAAGCGCCTGCAAACGGTCCTTATCATTGCCCGGCACCGTCAGTATCCAGAGTGGCACCTCCTTCGCTTTCGCCACCAGCTTGGACGTGAGCGGCAACCGCAGGCGCGAATCCGCGACGATGCGAATGGGGGAGTGTTTTTCGAGGCCGTCAATGCGGCAGGTGAGGTCCGGGTTATCGACAAGCGCGGTGCCCACACCGATCATGATCGCGTCATTCTGCGCCCGCAGCATATGCCCGTAACGTCTCGCCGCGGGCCCCGTAATCCATTTACTGTCGCCGGTGGTGGTGGCGATACGTCCATCGAGGCTGGTTGCCATCTTAAGGGTTATCAGAGGGCGACCGTGCAGCCGGTTAGTTAGAACGCCCAAATTCAGCTCCGCCGCTTCATTAGCGAGAAGGCCTTCCACAACCTCGATCCCGGCCTTCTGTAAAATCTCGATGCCGCTGCCATTGACCCGCTCATCCGGATCACGGAGCGCGACAACAACACGCCCCACCCCTGCCTCAACCTGCGCCTCCGCATAGGGCGGCGTCTGACCGTGTTGGGCGCAAGGCTCCAGCGTGACGTAGACAATCGCGCCCTTCGAATTTGGGCCTGCCATCTCAAGCGCCATGGTTTCTGCATGAGGACGACCGCCATCCTGCGTCCAGCCTCGGCCGACGACCTTCCCGGCCTGAACGATCACGCAGCCCACCGCCGGATTGGGCGCGACCCGGCCCAGACCGCGCGCGGCAAGGCGCAAGGCTGCCTGCATATGAAATTCATCCCGTTGGGTGCTGAAGGCTGTCATGAGGTCCGGTGCTTCTGGAGGCGGAGTTCAGCTATCAGCTTGTAACGTTGGTGCTGAGTTCGCCGATAAATTCTTCAAAATCCTTGGCCTCCCGGAAATCTTTATAGACGGAGGCAAAGCGCACGTAAGACACGCTGTCGAGGGCCGCCAGCCCTTCCATCACCAACTCACCGATCTTGTCCGACGGAATTTCCTGATCACCGCTGCTTTCGAGCTGACGGACGATGCCATTGATCATCCGGTCGATCCGGTCCGGATCGACAGGGCGCTTGCGGGTCGCGATGCTGACAGATCGTTCCAGCTTGTCCCGCTCAAACGGCGTCCGCTGGCCGTCTTTCTTGACCACTGTCAACTCGCGCAGCTGCACCCGCTCGAACGTGGTGAAACGGGCACCGCAGGTTGCGCAGGCTCGCCGCCGCCGGATTGCAGTATTATCTTCGGTCGGTCGGCTATCCTTGACCTGTGTTTCGTCACTGCTACAAAATGGACAGCGCATCCAATCTTCCCCTTTTTATCATGTCATCTCCCCCGCTGCCCCTTTGCCGGTCATCCTGCCTACATGTTCGGGTAAAGCGGAAAAGCGTCACAGAGTTTCTTTACTTCGGCCCGGACTTTTCCCTCAACTGCCCCGTTATCCTCCGGATTTGCGGCCAATCCGTCAAGGACTTCGGCGATCAGGTCGCCGACTTTCGTGAATTCTTCCGTCCCGAAGCCGCGGGTTGTCGCCGCAGGAGTACCCAGACGCACGCCCGAGGTCACCATCGGCTTTTCCGGGTCGAACGGGATGCCGTTCTTGTTGCAGGTGATATTGGCATTTTCCAGCGCCCGTTCGGCAATATTTCCGGTGAGTTTCTTTGGCCGGAGATCGACCAGCATCACATGAGTGTCGGTGCCGCCGGAAACAATATCAAGCCCGTGACCAACGAGCGTGCTCGCCAGGACTTCCGCATTCTTGATGACCTGCGCCGCGTAGGTTTTGAACGCCGGAGTCAGCGCCTCACCAAAAGCAACCGCTTTCGCTGCGATCACATGCATCAGCGGGCCACCCTGCATCCCCGGGAAAATAGCCGAGTTTACTTTCTTAGCGATGGTCTCATCATTGGTCAGGATCATGCCACCGCGCGGGCCGCGCAATGTTTTATGGGTTGTCGTGGTCGCGATATGAGCATGCGGGAACGGGCTCGGGTGAACTCCCGCCGCGACGAGACCAGCGAAATGCGCCATGTCGACCATCAAATAGGCACCGACTTCATCGGCAATCTGGCGGAAAGTGGCAAAATCAATATGCCGCGGATAGGCGGAGCCACCAGCTATGATCATTTTCGGCTGATGCTCTTTGGCAAGGGCGCGGACTTCATCAAAATCGATCTGATGAGTGTCCCGATCAACGCCATAATGAACGGCATCAAACCATTTACCGGACTGGTTCGGCGCGGCACCATGGGTGAGATGGCCACCAGCGGCGAGAGAGAGGCCAAGGATCGTATCGCCGGGCTTGATCAGCGCCATGAAAGCGCCTTGGTTCGCCTGCGAGCCGGAGTTGGGCTGGACATTTGCAAAACCGCAGCCAAACAACTCTTTCGCGCGGTCAATCGCCAGTTCCTCAACAATATCCACATATTCGCAACCGCCATAATAGCGGCGGCCGGGGTAGCCTTCCGCATATTTATTGGTGAGTACAGAGCCCTGCGCTGCCATCACCGCCGGGCTGACGATATTTTCAGATGCGATCAGTTCGATCTGGTCCCGCTGCCGACCAAGTTCCAGCCCGATCGCGCGAAAGACATCAGGATCATTCCGTTCAAGGTCGGCTTTGAAAAAATTAACCAGATCGGCACTTTGTATCGTCATATGTTGAACTCCTTTTCGGACCGGCCCAGTCCACCCCGGACGAACCGTTCAAGACAGATAGAACACCTCTCCGCCCGATCTTGCGAGCCCCCACCCGACGGGTCCGCGACTATCCTCTGAGGCCTGAAATGACCGGCGGAAGGGTTGCTGAATATGCGTATCCCGCGCGCGCGCAAATACTGCGCCGGATGGATAGCACAGGTGACAAGGAGTTCATATGAAAAACTCTGCTGCGAATGCTCTTTTTTTTGTGCGCAAATACCCTTCGCACAAATCAAGAATAGGCTGTTGAATTTGATGTGTTCAATTCAACATTTAAAATACTTAAAAGGACTTTCTCTCATAGATATCTAATTATATGGTTAGTATATGATATGTATGGCTTATTTTGTAATATAAAAATCTGAATACTAACGCAAGATTTCTACACAGGACTCAGAGTCGCTTAAAAGGCTCACTCAGCATTAGGATATATATAAGATAATATTAGAAAATTGACTTAATTAGACCTTTTTTAAATTCGGTTTATCGTAATTTCGAATATTCGAATAGAGTCGCAGGCTTAAAGTTTGGAAAATAAGTAATGATTCGATGAGTTTTAAGACTGGCAATAGCGTAAATTAGGGTCAGTTGAGACGTATTCGCAGTTTTTTCTATTAATTGTCTCACGATGTATTGACATTTATAGGCAATTCGTCGCAAGTAGAGAAATAAACAGTCCCCTTAAGCGAAATGAAATAAAAAAGCAAATGACACAGTCTTTTTCGAAAGAGGGTAACCCTCCGTCTCAATCTGAACGTGAAGAATTACTCCGCATGACGGCGGACATTACCGCCGCCTACGTCAGCAATAACCAAATTGAAAATTCCGAGTTGGTTGACGTAATCAAAACTGTCTACAGTTCTCTTGCATCGCTCGACGCGGAGACAGATACGGAGCAGGCGGAACTGAAGCCTGCGGTTCCCATCAAGCGCTCTATCCAGAACGACTACCTGATCTGTCTCGAGGATGGCAAACAGCTGAAAATGCTGAAACGCTATCTGCGGTCCAACTATGACATGACGCCGGAAGAATACCGCGCGAAATGGAACCTTCCGCCGGATTACCCGATGGTGGCCCCTGCCTATGCGAAGCGCCGCTCGCAGTTCGCGAAGGAATTCGGGCTCGGCCGTAAGAAAAAATCCGCCTAAAATCAAAGACGAGGCCAGCTTACAATCATTTGGTGTCCCAAAACCGTTTGGTTATGGGCGACCGCGTCATAATGCCGCTTTGATTGCCCTTGCGCGGCATCGCTAAAACCAGCTAATTGATTGAAGGGATTCAAGTTCGGACTTCCGGGGTTTGAATACAGAGATTTGTGTAATCCCATTTTATAACTTCTCAATGAAAGGCATGTCACGGACATGTCTACGCATATGAAATCACGTTTTACGCTGAGCCCCAGTTTATTGCTTTGGGGTATTTCGGTCTTTTTGTTGGCAACGGCAAATATTTCTTTCTTTAAACAGACGATTGCCGTTTACGATGTTGATCAATTTCTTCCCTTTCTCTTGTCACAAGCAGTTGTACTGCTCTGTGCGATCATGTTGTTTGCAACAATCTTCAGCTTCTTCTTACCCGTCCGGCTGGTTGCCGCATCGTTCCTGATAACCGGGGCCGTTGTCGGCTATTTCAGCGATAATCTCGGCATTGCCATCGATAAAGAGATGATCCGCAATGTCCTCTCAACGGACGCGAGCGAGGCCGGAGACTTGTTGAACTGGGGATTGATCCTCCGAGTCGGGTTGCTTGGCATCCTTCCCTCGATCCTTCTATTCCTGATCCCCATCAAATCGGCCCCTCTGTTCGCACGGGAGAGACGACTTGCCATTGCCGCG
>CALEMG010000055.1 GCA_937910835.1 uncultured Alphaproteobacteria bacterium
AGTGCAGCATGGCAAAGTCGATCCCGCATTTCCAGGGAGCGTTCTGTTTGCGATTTATGCGCCGTTTTCTTCATTTCTGCTTACTCAACTTACAATCTTTATGGTACGGGAAAATCAGCGGGCCCTTCCCATCGTTTCAGGCTCCTGATTACAGACTACCAACCTATAGTTCTAGTCACTGCCATATGATCATAATGCGCCGTTAGAAAACAAACAAGTTTGTTTTTATTTAAATGGTCTATCATGATGCTGAAGGAAGGTCGGCGGAACCCGGAATTTAACTTCCCATCGCGTCGTAGCGGCGCTGCATCTCCTCCGGCTCGACCTCTTCAATGGAATGGCCAATAATCCAGTCAAAGCCGAATGGATCGCGGATGGTACCGGACCGTTCTCCATAGAACTGATCCGTTGCCTCACGGATGACGGTCGCGCCAGCGGCAGCGCATTTGGCAATAAGGGCGTCCGCATCATCCACATGCAGATGTATTGACACGCCACTCGGTGCCTCCGGGTCCGGCGCATGGATACCGAATTCGGGAAATTCGTCGGACAGCATGATCACCGTATTGCCTATCGATAGCTCGATATGACCGATCCGTCCACCGGGCTCAACGAGGCGGAATTTTTCCATGGCCCGGAAAGCATCCTTGTAAAATGCAATTGCCTTTTCGGCGTTTTTGGCGCGGAGATAGATATAGACTTCATGAATTGACATATAGGTTCTCCTGATTTTCTGTCTCTCATCCGCCAACTATGCCGCGAGTAGTTTCTTTCGTATTGAACATTTTTGACCTAGGAAAAGTTTGTCAATACAGCGGAACATGGCGAGGTGCCGGCGGGGCGGCCTTGCGATATGTGCTCGGTGTGAGGTTCGCAAACTCCCGAAACTCCCGGTTCATATGCGCTTGATCGGCATATCCTTCGGCAATGGCGAGATCGGCCCAGCCGATGTCAGGTTCTGACTGCATCCGCTCAAGGACGCGTCCGAAGCGCAGAATCCGGCAATATTTTTTCGGGCTCATCCCAACGGCCTCCCTAAAAATCCGGGAAAAATAGCGATGGCTGAAACCGCTTTCCACAACTACATCTCCAACAGGGACAGAGAGTCGGAACTGATCGAGTGAATGAATGATCAGCGGATTAACGCCCCGTATTCGCGGCAGGCAGGCCACCAGAATATCCTCGATAATTATCAGTCGCTCCGCTGGATACGGAGCTTCCTGCAACCGGGTCCGGATTTCGTTCAGCCGTGAACTCGGCCAAATATCCTCAATCCTTGTGTGTCTCCCCGCAAGCTCCATTGCCGTTACGCCCAGCATCAACTCCGCTGCGCCAGGGCGCAGCAGGATACCGACCGTCGGCTCGGGGTTTGAAATGTCCTTGATATAGGGCTGGGCACGCGGGCCACCGATCAGCGAGGTTCCGAATTTCCGGCCAACAGTATCATCCGGGGCCGAATAGATCTGAAGTGGCGTATTCCCGAGGCGAAAGACCAGATGTGTCGCACCGGTCGGAAGAACAAGTTCTTTTGCGGGCTGTGGTGGTATAGCGGCGGGGTTTCCATCAGAGGCCCAAATGAGATCAACAAAAGGCCTTAAGGCGGCCTTGGGCGGTCGGCTGAGCGTCATGATCTGAATGTACCTCCCTAATCCGTTCCATTAACAGGACAGGGCTATTTTACGCCAGATTTGGTTCAAATAATAGAACCGGTCGAGATTGCAGGCATTGGCCTTGCCTCAAGCAATTTCTATAAAAGGGCAATGCGTCCGGTCTTTAAGTCATAAACTGCGCCGACGATGTCGATTTTCTGGTCGGCATAATATTTATCGACAATGGGAGATGATTTTTTGAGTTGCGCCACTTGCAGCCGGACATTCTCGGCAATTGAGCTTTCCAGTAAGTCATCCGGATGTGTTTTCTTCGCGCGCGTGACAGCCGGTTTGATGGAGGCGATCAGGTCGGGCAAATGGCCAGGAAGTTTCGCATCGTCTTTCAGGACATTAATCGCAGCGCCGACCGCGCCACAGTTGGAATGACCAAGCACCATGACCAGCGGCGTCCCCAGAAACTTGACACCATATTCAAGGGAGGCGAGCAAGTCAGGGCTCATGACATTCCCGGCGACGCGCATGACGAAAAGATCGCCCGGATTCTGATCGAAGAGAAGTTCCGGAGCGACGCGTGAATCCGCGCAGCTCAGGACGGCGGCAATCGGAAATTGGGATTGTGCCCTCGCGGCCCGGTCGGCGGTAAAATCTCGGTCATTCGGATTATTCGCGGCATATCGGGCATTGCCTTCCATCAGCCGCGATAATGCGAGTGCAGGCGGAATGGCGTTGACTGCCGGTACCGTCTCCGCGGCAAAGGCGCTTGATATGCTGAAGGGGGTCAAGGCCGCAAAAGCGCCTGCCTTCAGAAGATGACGGCGCGAGAAGGTAACGTCAGGCGAAGGTTTCTCCGGTAAATCGCACATTTGTCTAAGTCCCTCGCCTGCCTGTCATTTTTGATTATGTGCGGAAAATCTTTTCACATCGGCCAAAACCGGTCAAGGCGGGAAAAGCTCGTAGGCTTGAATTATTGCGGAGAGGATCGTTGACAGATGCCGTCTTGTGAGTGCTAGGATCAAGCTTATCTGTGTCGGGACAACCGTTGGGAAATTTGCATGAATATCACTACGATTACCGAAAACGCCGTCAAGAGCGCACGGCATACGACTTTCTATCTTTCCGCCGGGCCGGAGGATGGACCGCTCATTATCTTCGTGCATGGCTGGCCGGAACTATCTTTAAGTTGGCGGCATCAACTGCCAGTGATGGCGAGTCTTGGGTTTCATGCCATTGCGCCGGATATGCGGGGCTATGGCCGCTCCGGCGTTTATGATGAACATAGCGCCTATGCACAGGAGGAAATCGTCAAGGACATGATCGAGCTGCTCGCCAGCCTAGGCCATGAAAAGGCGATCTGGGTCGGGCATGACTGGGGAAGCACTCCGGTCTTGA
>CALEMG010000056.1 GCA_937910835.1 uncultured Alphaproteobacteria bacterium
AATCTCTGTGAATCCCGTTAAAAGTCTGAAAACTAATCACCCCCATGTAATCGATCCGAGGCTCCTATGCGTCTGTCCCGTTTTTTTCTCCCGACCCTGAAGGAAGACCCGAAGGAGGCGCAGATTGTCTCCCACCGGCTGATGCTGCGGGCGGGAATGATCCAGCAATCTTCCGCCGGGATATACAGTTGGCTGCCGATGGGCTTTCGGGTGCTGAAAAATATCGAACGGATTGTTCGGGAAGAGCAGGATCAGGCCGGCGCGCTTGAAATTCTGATGCCGACCATACAGCCAGCGGACCTCTGGCGGGAATCCGGCCGCTATGATGATTATGGCAAGGAAATGCTGCGGATCACCGACCGGCATGAGCGGGACATGCTCTTTGGTCCGACGAATGAAGAGCAGGTGACGGATATTTTTCGTACTCATGTGAAAAGCTACAAAAACCTGCCGCTCAATCTTTATCATATCCAGTGGAAGTTCCGCGATGAGGTGCGGCCGCGCTTCGGGATCATGCGCGGGCGCGAATTCCTGATGAAGGATGCCTATTCATTTGATCTGGATTATGAAGGTGCCAAAACGGCTTACAACAATATGTTCGTAGCTTATCTCAAGACTTTTGCGCGGCTGGGGCTCAAGGCAATTCCCTTGCGCGCGGCAACCGGACCTATCGGCGGAGACCTGTCCCACGAATTTATCGTCCTTGCGGATACGGGCGAGAGTGAGGTGTTCTATCACAAGGACCTCCTCGCACAGAAGACGCCGGATCGCGATAACTACACGGCGGAGGAATTGCAGGAAATTGTCGATCAATGGACCAGCTTTTATGCGGCGGCCGACGATATGCATGATCCCGAGAAGTGCGACGTGAGCGGGGATGATCTTGTCACCCGCCGCGGGATCGAGGTTGGCCATATCTTTCATTTCGGTGGTAAATACTCGAACGCTATGGGCGCGACGGTTGCCGGACCGGATGGCAAGGATGTGACGGTCTCCATGGGCTCCTACGGCATTGGCGTTTCCCGTCTTGTGGGCGGCATTATCGAGGCGAGCCATGATGACGACGGGATCATCTGGCCGGAGAGTGTTGCGCCGTTCAAGGTAGGGCTGATCAATCTTAAAAGCGGCGATGACGCCTGCGATACGGCTTGCGATGATTTTTACGGTAAGCTGATGACTGCCGGTGTTGATGTTCTCTATGATGATACGGCGGGTCGGGCTGGCGAGAAATTTGCCAAGATGGATTTGATCGGGCTGCCCTGGCAGGCAACGATCGGCCCGCGCGGGGTGAAAGCCGGAGTTGTCGAAGTCAAAAATCGCAGCACGGGAGAGAAGCAGGAACTTTCTGTTGATGCTGCGTTGGAACTGTTGGCGGGCAAGAACTAGTGTTTTCCCGTTTCGAATGGACAATGGCGCTTCGGTATTTACGCGCCCGGCGGCAGGAGGGGTTTATCTCCGTCATTGCCACCTTCTCCTTTCTCGGCATAGGCCTCGGTGTGGCGACGCTGATCATTGTTATGTCGGTGATGAACGGTTTTCGCGCTGAGCTTCTCGATCGTATTCTCGGCCTCAATGGACATTATGAAGTGCGGGCGCCAGCACCGGATAGCCTTGTCGATTATGACGGAGTTGTTGCCCGGCTCGCGAATATCCCTGATGTGGTGCGCGTCACCCCGATTGTTGAGGGTCAGGTCATGGCGTCCGGCAAGGAGGCGAGCGGCGCGCTTGTCCGCGGTATATCGCCAAACCAGCTTGCGTCCCTTGATGTGCTCTCCTCCAATATCATCGACGGGTCACTTGAGACCTTCGGCGGTAACAATTCGATCATCCTTGGGTACCGGCTCGCGCGCACCTTGGGAGTGAGCGCGGGAGACAAGGTAAAACTCATCTCCGCCAATGGCACTCCGACGGCCTTCGGAACAATGCCGAGGGTCAAGACTTATGACGTCGCCGCGCTCTTTGATACGGGCATGTATGAGTATGATAGCGGCTATATCTATATGTCGTTGAAAGCCGCGCAGAGCTATTTCAGATTGGGCGAGGGGGTCACCGCGCTTGAGGTGTTTGCCGTCGACCCCGACAAGGCGCTCGAAATTCGCCGCGAGATTATTCAGGCGGTTAATATCCGCGCCTTTATCTATGATTGGCAGCAGTCGCGCGCGAGCTTCTTTAACGCGCTAGAGGTTGAACGGAACGTCATGTTCCTGATCCTGACGCTGATTATCCTGGTGGCTGCATTCAACATTATCTCCAGCCTGATCATGCTTGTGAAGGACAAGGGGCGGGATATTGCCATTCTTCGCACCATGGGGGCGACGCGCGGCATGATCATGCGGGTTTTCTTTATCTCCGGCGCCAGCATCGGGGTTATCGGCACGCTGTTCGGCTTTTTGCTCGGCCTTGGTTTCTGCATGAATATCGACAAGATCAAGGGTCTGATTGAGGGGATTACCGGTGCCGAACTTTTCTCCGCCGAGATATATTTCCTCTCCCATCTGCCCGCGAAGATCGATCCGATGGAAGTGACAACGGTGGTGATCATGGCGCTCGTTATTTCATTGCTTGCGACGATTTACCCTTCCTGGCGCGCGGCGCGTCTCGATCCGGTGGAGGCGTTGCGCTATGAGTGAGGCTGTCCTAAAACTCGAGAATATCGGACGGACTTTCGCGCAGGGGCAGGAAAAACTTCTCGTCCTCGAAAAAGTGGCGCTTGAGCTTCGGTCCGGCGAGATTGTCGCGTTGCTCGGCCCATCGGGCTCGGGTAAATCAACGCTTTTACAGATTGCCGGATTGCTGGAACCGCCAACAAGCGGAACTGTGCTGATCGACGGGATTGATTGCAGCAAAGCGCGGGATAATAAACGCACGGAAGTCCGTCGCGACAAGATCGGCTTCGTCTATCAGTTTCATCATCTGCTACCGGAATTTTCGGCACTTGAAAATGTGATGATGCCGAACCTGATTTCCGGCGTTTCCAAGAAGAAAGCGAAGAGCCACGCAATGGAACTCCTGACCCGAATGGGGCTGGCGGAGCGGCTCGGTCATCGTCCGGCCAAGCTTTCCGGCGGGGAGCAGCAGCGCGTAGCCATTGCTCGGGCGCTCGCTAATGATCCGCTCGTCCTTCTTGCCGATGAACCGACCGGCAATCTTGATGAGCAAACAGCGGAGATGGTTTTCCAGCATTTCCTCGATGTGACCCGTGATCGCGGCGTCGCGGCGCTCGTCGCGACCCACAACACCGATCTCGCCCGCCGCATGGACCGTATTGTTCGCGTCCATGATCACGGCTTAGTCGTTGAATAAACTTCATTTATTGCGGCTGAGTCCAACGGCCAAGCCTGACGGCGCATTTTTGCGATGGGATGTCGTTGGTTAACAAAATTTAAAGCAGTTTCCGGCAATATTCCATTAACTCTAAATGACATTGGGTATGGACCGGTATGTCGAATTTACTTTCGATTGAAAACTTCAACGGATTTCTGCGCCTAACTCTGATCAAGGTTTTAATACTGTGTGCCCTGTCCATGGGTATGGTGTCGCCTGCAACCGCGCAGCAAATGGACGGTAACGAGGTGATCAATCCGTCTATCGTGCCGGATGTGCATCCGGACCCTTCCCGAATTCAGAAAGAGTATCTGCTTGAAAACCCGATCTCGCCGCCCGATACGTCCAGTCCGCGCGCGACGATTGAGAGTTTTCTCTTTCTCATGGGGGAGGCGCGCAATATCTGGCTCGATGTTCGCGATGATTATGCGAAAGGTGATACTGTATTTTTGAGCTCGGCGGATGAACGTCGCCTTGGTATGGTGCAGACGATCCTTGAAAAGGCGTCGCAGACGTTTGATTTGAGCGCTGTCCCGGCCAGTGCGCGCGAACATGTAAGCATTGAAACCGTTCTTCAGCTCCTTGAAATATTTGATAGAATTGACCTTCCCGAACTGTCCGGTATTCCAGGTTATGAGGTGGGGACCTTTCCGGCCGCCGCCGACGTTGCGGCGCTGCCCTCAAGCTGGGCCGTTCCAGGCACAAATATTGTCATTGCACGCCTACTGCGGGGGGCGGAGCAGGGTGCTTTTCTCTTTTCTAAGGAAACGGTTGAACGAATTCCGGAAGATTATGAAACAATCAGAAACTTCCCTCTGAAGCATGACCGGACGGAAGACCTCTATAGCTATTACATCTATACGCCGGGCGGCTTTGTCGCTCC
>CALEMG010000057.1 GCA_937910835.1 uncultured Alphaproteobacteria bacterium
GAAGGCCTCGATACTGATGCCGTGCGGGAGATTGTCCGCAAATATGTCGTTGACGTACTTCCCGACGGCTGGATGTGCCCTGAGGATGAATTCTACGTCAACCCGACCGGAAAATTCGTCATAGGTGGCCCGGACGGGGATGCGGGTTTGACGGGTCGTAAGATCATCGTTGATACATATGGCGGTGCCGCGCCTCATGGCGGCGGCGCATTTTCCGGTAAAGACCCGACCAAAGTCGATCGCTCCGCCGCCTATGCCTCTCGCTATCTCGCAAAGAATGTTGTTGCCGCAGGCCTTGCTGATCGTTGCTGCATCCAGGTGTCCTACGCAATCGGTATATCCAAGCCACTGTCGCTGTATGTTGATCTTTACGGAACCGGTCAGGTTGACGAGGATAAACTCGCCAAGGCCTTAATGGAAGTTATGGATCTGACACCACGCGGTATTCGGGAGCATCTTGGCCTGAACAAGCCAATCTATGCCCGGACCGCCGCGTACGGCCATTTCGGTCGGGCCCCCGAAGCGGATGGCGGTTTCTCTTGGGAAAAGACCGATCTCGTGGACAGCCTGAAATCCGCACTTTCCTGAAGCTATGATCATGTCTGATCGGCAGGTGAAGGGTGGCACGCGCATTCTTTATGGTCGCCGCCAGGGAAAGCCCCTACGCAAGGGGCAGCAACGCTTGATCGAATCATGGCTTCCAAAATTGGCTATCTCGCTTGAGACGGACCAGATTGAACTTCTTGACCTATTTGCGCGACCTCGCCGAGCCTTCTGGCTGGAGATTGGCTTTGGCAGCGGAGAGCATCTAGCCTGGCAAGCGAAGGCCAATCCTGATGTCGGCTTTATTGGTTGCGAACCCTATATAAACGGCGTCGCTACTCTTCTTGGCAAGCTGGAAGAGAATGGCGCTGACAATGTCCGGCTCCACAACGATGCTGCAGAACTAGTGATCGAAAAACTGCCCGATGCAAGCATTGAGCGGGCGTTTATTCTCTTTCCCGATCCCTGGCCAAAAAGCGGCCATAAAAAACGGAGCTTCGTCTCAAAAGGAAACATAGAATCCCTCGCCCGAGTTATAAAGCCCGGTGGGGAGCTTCGAATCGGCACTGATCATGAAGATTACGGCGCCTGGATCCTGTGGCACATGCTGCAATCTGATAAATTCACATGGATAGCCGAAAATCCGGAGGATTGGCGGGAGCGCGGAAGCGACTGGCCGCCAACGCGCTATGAGATGAAGGCGGTCGAAAAAGGGCTGCGGCCTGTCTACTATCGATTTCGTCGCCAATAGGTCACTTCCTGCGGGGCCAACGTAAATAAAAAGCTTGGCTTTGCTGGTATCTCAGCTATTATAGCCGTATACATACTGTTCGCTCACCGTCAGGATGAGCATTTGAGCGGTGGGCCTCTGGTCCGCTGTTTTTTTATGGTTTGTCACAATTGCGAGAAGTACCCTGAACGCGATCGAGAAAATTGAAAATCTGATCACTCCGCCCTTGGATGATATGGGCTATGAAGTGGTGCGGGTACGCCTGACGGGAAGCGAAAAAAAGGTGCTTCAGATTATGGCTGAGAAGCCGGACGGGACAATGACCATTGAGGGCTGCACGGAAGTAAGTCAGATGGTGTCAGCGTTGTTGGACGTAGAAGATCCCATTCCGGACGCCTATGATCTTGAAGTCTCCTCTCCCGGGATCGACCGGCCGCTGACACGGCTCAAGGATTTTCAGCGCTGGTCCGGGTTTGAGGCAAAAGTGGAGTTGGAGCAGGCTGTTGACGGTCAGCGCCGATATCGTGGGAAGCTGTTAGGCCTTGAGAATGATATGGTCGTAATGCAGCTGGACGATGGCAACCGACTGGAACTGCCTTTTTCGGACGTGAGAAAGGCAAAATTGATTTTGACAGACGAACTGATCGCAGCGAGTACACGTCGCGATTAAATCGTAAACATGTTTTTTGGACGGACATATGGTCATGGAAAACGCAGCTAGTTTAAACCGCCTGGAATTGTTGCAAGTCGCCGATGCGGTTGCTCGAGAAAAGGTCATCGATCGGGACATCGTTCTGGAAGCAATGGAAGAGGCTATCCAGAAAGCGGCCCGCGCCAAATACGGGCATGAAAATGACATTCGCGCCAATATCGACCGGGGAACAGGTGAAATTCGCCTCGCCCGCATCCGCGAAGTCGTCGAGGAGGTCGAGAATGAAGCCACCCAGATTTTGGCTGCTGATGCCCAGCCGGAAAAAGAAGGCGCGGTCGTTGGCGATCTGCTGGTCGATCCGCTGCCGCCAATCGATTTTGGCCGCATCGCCGCCCAGACGGCAAAGCAGGTTATCGTTCAAAAGGTCCGTGAAGCGGAGCGCGAGCGCCAATATCAGGAATATAAAGATCGCGTCGGAGAGGTTGTCAACGGCATCGTCAAACGTGTCGAATATGGCAATGTGACAGTTGATCTTGGCAAGGCCGACGCCGTTGTCCGCCGCGATGAAATGCTGCCGCGGGAAACTTTCCGGCAGGGCGGTCGGATTCGCGCTTAT
>CALEMG010000058.1 GCA_937910835.1 uncultured Alphaproteobacteria bacterium
TATATTCCCCGTTGGCGAAGCGTGTATGCAGGGTGATCTGGGTGGGTGCCTGGGGGAGGCCGTCATACTCGGCCGGGGCAATGCCGTCAAGGGCGCCGAATTCCTCGACGATGATCTCGGTGTCAAGCTGCCGGAGAAGCTGCGGTACGATATCCGGGCGCGGCGCCTGCCCAATGGTGACAAAGGCAATTCTTGGCAATCGTGCCATCTTTATCCCTTCATGAAAATAGCCGTTATAGACGCTCTGGCGCGCGGAATTCAAGGCGTCCGACATGTGTAAGGGCTTTTACGTATTTAACGAAACTGTAACAACGGTCAAACTTCTCACACTGGATAAAGCGATTTTTAGAAAATTCAGGGGGCAAGTCAATGAGCATGGAACGGATACAGGGCAAAAGGCTGGCGCTGGTGACCATCGGACAGGCGCCACGGGTCGATATCACCCCGGACATGATGCGCGGGTTTGAAGATGCTTATGAGATAACCGAGTTTGGCGCGCTCGACGGTATGACCAAAGAGGAAGTGGCCGCACTCGCCCCGAAGGAGGGAGAGGAACGGTTGATCAGCCGCATGGTTGATGGCGAGGAAGTCATCTGCTCCCATGCGGCGATCGAGGCGCGGCTCAGCGATCTTTTCTCCCGTATCGATGCGGAACAGTTCGACGCAATCCTGATGCTCTGCTCGGGCAAGCTGGCCGAGGCAAGCCATAAACTGCCCGTCTTTTCCCCCTATGATACATTGAATGCCAAGATTGCCGAATGCCGCGCGCGCGGCGAGGTGATCGGCATGGTCTCCCCCCTAGCCGAGCAGATGGGTAAGAACGAGGCCCTGTTCGACAAGCCGGGCGAAGAGCGCTTTGCCCATGTTTCACCTTATGGCGGTGGGGCATTCGAGGCGGTGGGCGAGGAGCTTAACGACACCGACGTCATTATCATGAACTGCATGGGCTTTGACAGCGAAATGGCGGCAAAGGTGGAAAAGACCGCCGCCGTGCCGACGCTGACAGTGCGGCAGATTTTCATGAAGCATATCGAACGGGCGCTATCGAAGGATGCCGCGGCGTGATCGCCGCCGCCCGCGTGATGAATAAAAAAATAACGGGAATATTGTGCAAGAATTCAACTTGGAGGATGAAAGAATGAAAGACATAAGCAGACGTAGCTTTGGCAGACTGGTCAAGGCCTGCGCCGTGGCGGGACTGGCCGTTGCCAGCCTTGGCGCGGCGATGGAACCGGCGACCGCCTTCGAGCGTGTTGACGGGGGCAAGATTCTCGTCATTGCCGGTCGCCAGCCGGTTTCCACCCTGGACCCGAGCGTGAATTACAACGCCTCTATCCGCAGCCTGCAGCAGGCGCTCTATGATGCGCTGGTAAAA
>CALEMG010000059.1 GCA_937910835.1 uncultured Alphaproteobacteria bacterium
ATGCTTATCTCTCTTTTTTCTTGGGGCGTCTCCCCCGCCTCCTCCTCCCCCTGCCTCTTTCCCCCCTCCCCCCGCTTTTTCCCCTCCCGGGCGTCGGTTCCGCCTCCGCCGGATCGGGCAAGACGCGGGTGCTGGTGGAAAGGAGCCTGCGGCTGATGCTGGCGGGAACGCCGCCCGAGAAAATACTCTGTATCACCTTCACCAAGGCAGCGGCGGCGGAAATGGCAAACCGGTTGAATGCCACTCTCGGCGATTGGTCGGTGATGGACGATACACGCCTTGCCGAAAGCCTGCATGACCTGATGGGACGACCTGCCACGGAGGGCGAGACGATCTGGGCGCGGCGACTGTTCGCCAGCGTTTTGGACGCGCCGGGTGGGCTTAAAATTCAGACCATCCATTCCTTCTGCGAATCCGTCCTTGGCCGCTTCCCGTTGGAGGCGCGATTGTCCCCGAATTTCGAGGTGATGGATGAGCGGAGCGCCGGGGAAATCATGCAGATTGCCCGCGATGAGACATTGCTCGAATGCCAGCAACCGGAAAATGCAGCTCTCGGCGCGGCCTTGCGGTTGATCAGTGAAAAGGTCAATGAAGAGGGGTTTTCCAAGCTCCTGAAAGATCTTGGGGGTAAGCGTAGCCAACTAATGCGCTTGCGCGCAGATTTTGGCGGGCCCAATGGGGTGATCATGGCGCTGGCGGGCAGGATCGGTATCGATCCGGAGCTGACGGAAGAGCATATCATCGCCCGTGCCTGCCGGGAGACAACCTTTGATGGTCCTGCGCTGCGCCGCGCCGTGGATCGATTGCTGATGGGCAATAAAACCGATGTTGCTACGGCGGAGAAGATGGCGCCATGGCTCCTCCAGCCGGATCGGCGGGCGGAGCTGTTTGGCGACTA
Organism: uncultured Alphaproteobacteria bacterium; assembly: GCA_937910835.1. Lineage (GTDB taxonomy): Bacteria > Pseudomonadota > Alphaproteobacteria > Sneathiellales > Sneathiellaceae > Sneathiella. Next base: position 899 of record CALEMG010000059.1, read on the forward strand.
CTGTCTCGCATATTTCACCCAGAAACAGGAAATTAGAGCGCGCCTTGCAACGGATAAGGTGGCCAAGGCCCATCCGGAAATCCCGGATATCCTGCTCGAAGAAGCCGAACGGCTTCAAAAGGTGCTGGAGACGGTCCGGAAGGCGCGTGTTCTGACCTCAACTTCTGCCCTGATCCGGCTCGGACTTGCGCTGGTCGACCGGTATGAAGCAGAAAAAGCCCGTCGTGGTCGCCTTGATTATGACGACCTGATCCTGAAAACCCGAGATCTGCTGACCGGTGACGGGGTCGCGCCCTGGGTGATGTATAAGCTTGATGGCGGTATTGAGCATATCCTCGTCGACGAGGCGCAGGATACGAGCGCGGAGCAATGGCAGGTAATTGCCGCACTGGCGGAGGAGTTCTTCACCGGCGAGGGCGCGGGCCCCATGGAACGGACCCTCTTCGTCGTTGGTGATGAAAAACAGTCGATTTACTCTTTTCAAGGGGCCAATCCCGCAACTTTTGATGTTATGCGCCGCCAGTTCGAGGAACGGGCCATTGCGGCAAAAAAAGATTGGCGTAACGTCCCGCTTGATCTCTCTTTTCGCTCCACGGAGAGTGTTCTCGACCTGGTAGACAGGGTGTTTGAGGCGGAAAGCGTACGCAAAGGGCTGACCGCATCGGGCGATATGGTGAAGCATCTGGTCCGCCGGGCGGGGGCGGCGGGCCTTGTGGAAATCTGGCCAACGGTAAAACCGCCGGATATTGCTGTGACCGCCCCCTGGGAAACGCCGATGGCGCAGAACCTCGACAGGAACCCGGCGGCTGAACTTGCCAAGAATATCGCTCTTCAGATTAAAGACTGGCTCGACACGGGTGAAATTTTAAGCGCGACCGGACGCGCAATCGCGCCGAAGGACATCATGATCCTGGTGCAGAGCCGGAATGTCTTCTTCGGTCATGTGGTGCGGGCGCTTAAAACAGAGGACATCCCGGTTGCGGGTACTGACCGAATGGTGCTGACCGAGCAGCTCGCGGTGATGGACCTGTTGGCGCTCGCGCGCTTTGTCCTGCTGCCCGAAGATGATCACAATCTCGCGGTAATTCTGAAAAGCCCGTTCATTGGTTGCGATGATAATCAGCTGTTCGAGCTTGCCTATGGCCGTAAAGGCAGCCTGTGGCGCGCCCTTCGCGATAACAAAACGGGCCTGCCCCTGTTTGATCAGGCGCGGGCATTCCTCGGCGAATTGCTGGCGCGGGCGGATTTTGTGCCCGTCTATGAATTCTTCGCCGATATTCTCGGCCGTCTTGGCGGACGGAAGAAACTGCTCGGCCGTCTCGGGCAGGAGGCGGCGGACCCGATCGAGGAATTTTTATCTCTTGCGCTCAATTTCCAGCGGACAGAGGCAAGTTCTTTACAGAGCTTCCTGCACTGGATCGACGCTGGCGCATCGGAGGGCAAACGCGATATGGAGCAGGGACGTAACGAGGTCCGGGTGCTGACCGTACATGGATCGAAGGGGTTGCAGGCCCCCATCGTCTTCCTGCCGGATACTTGTCAAGGCACACGCGCACAGCCCACGATCTTCTGGACGGAGGAGGAAACACCCTTCCCGCTCTGGCCGGTGAAGACGGACAATGACGATGCGTTGACCGCGCGCATGCGGGAACTTTCGAAAGAGCGGCAGCTTGAAGAGAAGAAACGGCTTCTTTATGTTGCGCTCACTCGGGCCGAGGATCGTCTCTATGTCTGTGGTTGGGAAGGTAAGAAAAAAAGACCCGCCGATTGCTGGTATGAGCTGATCGATCCGGCTTTTGGCGAAGGCGTTGAGGAAGTGGCGCTGCCTTGGGGCGAGGTTGCACGCCGTTGGTCGAGCGGGACGGTAACCGGAAAAACGGAAACGATTGAGATGGCGCCCGTTCCGCCTGCGCCGTTACCCGATTGGATTTCCCGCCCCGCGCCTGACGAGCCGAGCCCGCCGCGACCGCTAGTGCCGTCGCGCGATGAGGATGAGACGGTGGCGTCTTCCCCGCTCGGGCCGGATGACGGTCGGCGGTTCCATCGGGGGCTTCTCATCCACCGGCTGTTGGAAACCTTGCCGTCAATTGATCTGGCGGCGCGGGAGCATGCGGCGAAGGCCTGGCTTGCTCGTCCGATCCATGGGCTGGATGACACGCGGCAGGAGGAAATCCTGCAGGAAACCCTTGGTGTGATCAATGATCCTAATTTTTCCGCGATTTTTGGGCCGGGCAGTCAGGCCGAAGTTCCCATCAGCGGGGTGATTGAGGGTCGGGTTCTTTCGGGGCAGATCGATCGGTTGCTGATCGGGGAGGAGGAAATTCTCGTCATTGATTATAAGACAAACCGCCCTTCACCTCAGGAAATCAGTGCGGTTCCGGCCTTATATATAAGACAAATGTCCCTCTACCGCCATGCGCTCAGCGGGATGTACCCCGGAAAAGCGGTGAAATGTGCGCTTCTCTGGACGGAAGGGCCACACCTCATGGAGCTGCCGGATGCTCTTTTGTGATCATGTTCACTTGACGTTACGGTGGGCGATACGTAATTATAGAGACAAGAAGCTTTCGCGGGGGTGCCGGAGAGCTTTTAATTTTTGCCTGAAATGAGGATGTTATGACCACTACGAAAGTCACCGATGCTTCTTTTAAAGATGATGTCCTGGATAGTTCCGGTCTGGTACTGGTCGACTTCTGGGCCGAATGGTGCGGTCCTTGTAAGCAGATTGCCCCGGCCCTCGACGAAATCTCCCAGGAAATGGGAGGCGATCTGAAGATTGCCAAAGTTAATATCGATGAAAACCCGAATACGCCGACGAAATATGGTGTGCGCGGTATTCCGACGCTGATGCTGTTCAAGGACGGCCAGATCGCCGCGACGAAAGTTGGTGCCTCCCCTAAGAGCGCCATTGAAGACTGGATCAAGTCGGCAGGCTGATTGAAACATCAGAATTAAACAAAAAAGCGGGCTTTCGGGTCCGCTTTTTTCTTGAAATGGAAGGAAAACCGGATGGCCAAGCTGATTAGCAATAATCTCGCCCTTGAATATGAAACTTTCGGTGCGCCGTCCGATCCGGCGGTGATTCTGATTGCCGGGCTGGGGTTTCAGCTGATCGACTGGCCGGTGGCCCTTTGCGAGGCGATTGCCGCACAAAACTTCCATGTCATCCGCTTCGACAACCGGGATATCGGCCTGTCCCAGAAACTCGATGAGAAGGGCTTGCCCGATATGGCGCGTATCATGCAGCAGCTTCAGGCGGGGGAAGCGCCGGGGGTTCCCTATCATTTGAGTGATATGGCGGCCGATCTTGCCGGACTGATGGACGGCCTCGGGATTGAGCGTGCGCATATGGTCGGCATGTCGATGGGCGGCATGATCGCGCAGTTAATGGCAATTTTCTACCCTGAAAGGCTCCGCTCCTTGACCTCCATCATGTCATCGAGTGGCAACCGCCACCTGCCGCCTTCCACGCCGGCGGCGACCTCCGTTTTGATGTCCGCCCCGGCGAGCCAGAGTGTGGATGATGTGGTTGCGTTCGGGCTTGAGGTCAATGACGTGATCGGCAGCCCGGGGTATCGCTGGGACCGCGAGGCGTTAAAGGAGCATATCCGCGCCTGTGTCACACGCAGCTATGCACCCGCAGGATATCTGCGGCA
>CALEMG010000060.1 GCA_937910835.1 uncultured Alphaproteobacteria bacterium
CCGCTTCATCCGCCATTTCAGCAAATTTTCGAGTCTGACCATGGCCGACGCGACGCGGGATGAAAAAAAATGTTTTATTATTCGCAGCCTCTTGGTGCATGATTATCGTCGGGTGCTCTTGCGGGACCCGATGTTACCGGCGGAATTATTGCCGCCGGGATGGAACGGTAATCAGGCACGCGCGCTATTCCGAACCATCTATAATCTAGTCTGGGAGGGCGCAGAGACATATCTGATGACGATACTTGAGAATGAAACGGGAAAACTACCACCAGCCTCGGAGGAATTTTACCGGCGCTTTGGTGAACTGAAGAAACGCTAAGTTCGAAAATACGATAGTTCAAGAACAAGAATGAGCAAGGGAAAATGTCAGCAGGGTTAAAGATTTGTATTGTCGGTTCGGGACCGGCAGGAATGTATACGGCGGGCGCCATCGTCAAGAAAAACCCCGAAAGCCAAATCGATATCATCGACAAGCTGGCCACGCCTTACGGGCTTGTCCGCGCCGGGGTGGCACCGGATCATCAGACAACCAAGAATGTCACCCGTGCTTATGACAAGGTGATGGAGAATGAGAATGTCCGCTTTGTCGGCAATGTCGGCCTTTCCACCGACGTTCCTCTCGAAAAACTGCGGGAGTTTTATGACGTGGTGGTGATTGCGACCGGCACGCCGAAGGATCGCAACCTCGGCATCCCAGGGGAGGACAAGGAAGGCGTCTTCGGCGCACAAACTTTCGTCTACTGGTACAATGGCCACCCGGAGTATCGCGATGCGGTGCCGAACCTCGACATCAATACCGCCGTCGTAAACGCAAAAGGCACCGTCGCCAAAGAAGTAGCCCGCATTCTAATGCGGACGGAAGATGAGATGATGCATTCGGACCTCGCCGAGCATGCCGCCAGCGAGATTTTCAAAAGCCCGCTTGAATGCGTGCATGTGGTTGGGCGGCGGGCGCCGGAAAATGCGCAGTTCTCCTCGAAGGAACTAGGTGAGTTCGCGGAGCTCACCTCAGCCGTAACCTATACGGACAAGTCAATCCTGCCAGACACATTTACCTCCGAAGACAAGAAAGAAGAGAAGGTCGTCAACACCAACCTCGACCTCCTCCGCGGGTTCGAGCAGACCCACCCCGGCATTAAGGGCCGTTCCATCTTTCTCGACTTTCTGGCAAGCCCGATTGAGATCCTCGGCGAGGACTCCATTACCGGCGTCCGCTTTGAGCGCAACAAGATTGTTGACGGCAAGGCATACAGCACCGGTGAGAGCTATGTGCTTGACTGCCAGCTACTCGTCTCCTGCATCGGCTATGAGATGGGGATACTGGAAGGGCTGCCCGTCGAAAAAGGCATTATCAAGAATGATGAGGGCCACGTCGACGAAGGGCTTTATGTCGTCGGCTGGGCGAAGCGCGGCCCTAGCGGCACTATCGGCACCAACCGTATCGACAGCCAGAATGTCGTCGAACGCATGCTCGCCGATTTTGAAGGCGGCGGTGATCCGACGAAGAAAGGCCATGCCGGGCTGGATGCCTGGTGCGAAGAGAAGGATATCCATGCGGTCTCCTTCGATGACTGGAAGAAGATCGATGCCGCAGAGGTCGAGCGTGGCGGTGAGAAATCTCCGAGGAAGAAATTTGTCCGTACCCGTGATATGCTCTCTATCGTACAGGAAAAGGATAGGCCATGCTGATCGCGCAGCTGAGTGATTGCCATATCGCCGTTCCGGAGGACGAGTTCGCCGCACTCTATAGTCCGACGGAGAAACTGCGAGAGGCCGCGCGACACGTCAATAGCAGTGTCAACCGACCTGATCTCGTGTTCCTCACTGGCGATCTGGTGACCACCGCCAAGCGGGAGGAATATGACATCCTGCGCGAGGTTCTGCCCGAATTCGAGATGCCGGTTTATCTGCTGCCCGGCAATCATGATGACTGCACGCTTCTCAGGGAAATGTTCCCCAATCATGACTATTTGCCGAAAGAGGGCAAGCTCAACTTCGTGGTGGAGGGATGGCCGCTTAAATTCATCTGTCTCGACACAAACATCCACGGCAAGCCGCAAGGGCGCCTCGGCACTGAGCAGCTCGACTGGCTGGACGGAGAACTAAAGGCCGAAACAGAGCGCCCCGTGGTTATCTTGCTCCATCACCCGCCATTCAAGACCGGCCTTACCAGCATGGACGAGATGGGCCTGATCGATATGGCGGAATTTGCCGAGGTGGTTGCCCGTCATGATCATATCGAGCGGGTACTCTGCGGTCACCTGCACCGGGGCATCCAGAAGCTGGTCGGCGGCACGCTTGTGCAGACCTGCCCCTCCACCTCGCATCAGGTGCGCTTGCTGCTTGGGGAAAATAACGCGCTTGGCACCACGTTCGAGCCGCCGGAGTATCTCCTGCACTACTGGACGGAGACCGGCGGCCTCGTCACCCACAGCGATTATGTGAAGGATTATGACATCGCCTGGACATTGGAAGACGGCGTGAAATAGTCAGGCGGCGTCTACCCCGCGCTCAAGCCCATCTGCCAGAAATCCGCCTCAAGCCGGGTGGCGGTGGCAAAAGTCTTTGACAGATCAGCGAAGCGGGCCTTGGTAAAGCGCTTGGCAGCGAGCGTGTCAATCTCCTCGATCATATCTGCAACCAGCGCCTGATACTCATCGCCCGCATACATCTCGATCCAGGTGATATAGGGATTGCCCTCGATTTTCGTCTCGCGCGATTTCGCAAGCTCTGCGCCGATCTCCCCATAACCGATGGCACAGGGGCTAAGCGCGACCATCAGATCGAGCAGGTCTCCTGCCATGCCGCGCTCCAGCACGAAACGGGTATAGGCGATATTCTCCGGCGCCTCCTCCAGCTGCTCCAATTCCTCCGCCGTGATACCCCAATCGGCGCAATAGCTCACATGCAGATCCATTTCCATCTCAAGGATAGCCTTTACCCCGGCAAGAGCCGAGCGCATCTCGGTGAGATTCTCCGCCTTATAAATGGCAAGCGCATAGGCCCGTGCAAACTGGATCAGGAAGAGATAATCCTGCTTCAGATAATACTGAAAGGCCGCCTTGGAAAGTTCTCCGCTCTGCATCCCCATCACGAAGTCATGCCGGGTATAAGCCTCCCACGCGGGCGCGTTATCGGCCTTTAACTGATCGAAAAGACGCGTGGTCATCAGATCATCATATTGTTCGAGCCGCCGGGCAGGGTCACGACGAGATCGTCAAGTTCCTCGGTGATTTCAATCTGGCAGCCAAGGCGCGAGGTGCGCGTCAGGCCATAGGCGAGATCGAGCATGTCTTCTTCATCTTCGGTCGGGTCGGGCAGACGCTCGAAATCCTCGTCCGAGACGATGATATGGCAGGTGGAACAGGCGAGGCTCCCCTCGCAGGCGCCTTCCAGATCAATGTTATTCTGATGGGCAATTTCTAGAATCGTCATGCCGAGCGGCGCGTCAACTTCTTGTCGGCTGCCATCGGGCTTGATAAAGGTCATTTTCGGCATACGGGCGTGAACTCCTGAACACTCTTCTTGTTTTACCTATCCTGCCCGCTGTCGCCTGTCCAGAGGTTAGGCGGCATATTTCGGTGATTTCCGGCGATACAGCTTTGACCAGCTATCGACAAGCCTGTCGATTTCTTCGGGCGTTGTGGACCAGCCGAGGCTGATGCGAATAGCGGATCCCGCC
>CALEMG010000061.1 GCA_937910835.1 uncultured Alphaproteobacteria bacterium
CGAACCACCGACACGCGGATTTTCAGTCCGCTGCTCTACCAACTGAGCTACCTGGGCATATCGCGCTGCGTGCGCCGCCATATGGGCGAGGAAGCAGGTTTATAAAAGAAATAGTTAAGGCTGTCCAGAGGTCTTGAGTTAAAATTCAAGAAAAGTCGCAGGATCGAGATACATGGATTTTTCACCATGTTAAGCATATGGAAATATACCGCTATTCGCCGTCCTCGTCATTGGCAGGGATGGTTTCTTCTCCTGGAATTACATAAGCCTCGTTAAACCATTTACCAAGATCTATTTGTTTGCAGCGGGCGGAGCAAAAGGGACGAAATTTCTGCACACCCGGTTTGCCGCATTGCGGGCAAGGCTTCACCGGTGATTTTACGTCTTTCATTGTCATTAACCTATTTTATAGTCGAAGCTGGAAAGCCGTGCATTTTCAGATACCATGATTGGTCTTGTAAGTTCCTTTTCCATGAGAGTTTGATGGCTTCGTAACTGCGATGCTAGTTTCTCTCCGGCCTCGATCGTGAGCATGGCTTGTCGGGAGAAGCGTACTTCGTTCTGCAGTTCGCGATAAATCTCGCTGAGGATCGTGATCTCGTTCTTAACATATCCGCGGCCATCGCATGCTTCACAGGGCTGGTATAACGTTTCGTGTATTGCTGGTCGGCCGCGTTTGCGGGTCATCTGCATTAACCCCAATTCCGTCATGCCGATCAAGCGGGTTGGGCGGGGGTCCTGATCCAGAGCTACCTGCAATGTTTGGGTGAGTTTCTCCACCTCACCTTTGCCATTCATATGAATAAAATCGATGATAATGATACCGCTGAGATTGCGAAGCCGGATCTGACGGCAGATTTCGTGGGCCGCCTCTAGGTTCGTTGAGAGGGCAGCGGATCGGGAACCGACCGCCTGGGTTTGCCCCGCTGAATTGACATCGATAATGATGGCGGCTTCCGTGGCCTCAATCGTGATATTCCCTCCCGAAGTGAGCAGCACAGATTTCTGAAGGGCAATGTCCAGCTCTGCCTCGATGCCCATCTCTTCAAAAAGGGACGCTTGCTTGTCCCAGAGCGTGACCTGTTGCTTTACGCCGGGCATATGTTGTCTGACATAATCTCTCGTCGCGTTGAGGGCCGTGACGCTGCTAACGATCACGTCCATATTTGCGGTGAGAAGGTTTTTCAGGACACCAGTCAGCGGTGTTTTTTCCTGCCCGAGCGAACCCGGCTTTCTCGCTGACTTCCACTCGGTTTGAATTTTTACCCACTCCGTGGCAAGGGCCTGTATTTCCGTCGAGAGTTCCTTATTGGAGGCATATTGGGCAGAGGTGCGAACCGTAACACCGCAATCTTGCGCATGGCTTTCAAGCAGTCTTTCCAGTCGGTTGCGTTCTTCCGCCACCTTAATGCTTTTCGATAACGTGACGCCGCCGCCAAACGGACGATAAATGAGATTTGCTCCATACAGGGCACAGCGACATCCGAGTTGAGGCCCTTTATCGCCTTTTGCATCCTTGATAACCTGAACAAGCAGCTTTTCACCTTCGTGAACAGCCGCATTAATGCTTTTTGCGTTGGTTGGAATATCGCTCAGCTGTAAAAATCCGTCGCCATCAGCGCCCAGATCGATAAAGGCAATATCCATATCGGGGATGAGCTTTGCGACGCGTCCATTGAAGAAATCACCGATGCGAGAGAGGTTTCCCGGCCGCATGATTTGGAGTTCTAGCAGTTGATCGCGCTTCAGCACCGCCGCGCGCGTTTCGAACGGGCCATCTTCGATCAGCAAGGTTTCCCGCATCAATCGCGATCCGCCCAAATCGGAAATCCGTTCCCTTGCAGCATATTTGATACTTCAAACAGGGGTAGCCCGACCACGTTGCTGTAGGAGCCTTGAATTTGGCGAATGAGGGCAGCGGCGCGTCCCTGGATGGCATAGCCCCCCGCTTTGCCGTGCCATTCACCGGAAGCGATATAGGCGTTGATTTCAAATTTATCCAGCGCCTTAAAGATAACTGCGGTGGAAACGACGCGAGTGATTTGTTTCCCGGTGGGCGTTATCAGATTTACGCCCGTATGGACCTGATGCCGCCGCCCGGACAGGAGGGTGAGGTATGCGCGCGCCGCATCCTCTGTTTCAGCTTTACCCAATGCCCTGCGGCCAACCGCGACAACGGTATCAGCGGAGAGTAGAAATGTATTTTCATGGCGCGCGGCGACGGCTTCCGCTTTTTCTTTGGCAAGGCGCAGGGCAAGATCGCGGGGACGCTCCTGTGCCTTTGCGGCCTCATCTATATCTGCTGGGTCTATAGAGTCTGGCTCAATCCCAATCTGTTCAAGCAGCGCAAGGCGGCGCGGAGAGGCAGAGGCCAGGATAAGAAATGGGCGAGTGGGTAGCAAGGGCGGATCAATTGTTTTGCCTCGCTCCGCTACCATCCCGGTAGCCTGGGGGAGGTCTGTTCGATCGCCCATGAATGATTACCTTACTTGTAACGGAAGGTAATGCGGCCTTTTGTCAGGTCATAGGGCGTCATTTCGACGGTGACTTTGTCGCCCGCTAATACACGAATGCGATGCTTTCGCATTTTGCCCGCTGTGTGGGCCAATACTTCATGGTCATTTTCCAGAACGACGCGGAACATTGCGTTGGGCAACAATTCCGTAACAGTTCCTTCAAATTCTAATAGTTCTTCTTTCGCCATAAAATCCTATTCCAGTTGTTTCGGATGCTGCAAAATAAGGGGCACAACAGCTAAAAAGCAAGCACTTCCTTAAAAATGATATGTAAAAACCTGAAAAAGCAAGGCTTCTTGGACTAATGCGCAACAGAACTCGAGCGAACTTCTTATACCCGGGGTGCCGGTCCTGTTCTAAATCTCGCCTTTATTTTCTCATATAGGTCGTCCCGTGTATGTCGATAGGCATTTAGCCGCATTTCACGGTTTCCCTCGGTGAGCGACGGATCAATAATGTTCCAGAACTCTGTTTCGCAAGCTGTGGCGCGGGTCATTTCTTCCGCTTTCTTGTGGGCCTCGCGCGAGAGGGAGATAATTATGTCGAACGAACTGTCTTCCAGATCATCGAAATCTTTTGCGACATGTTTTGTGGCATCCAAGCCGATTTCATCCAGAACCTCTATTGCGAAACCGTCGACAGATTTCGCGCGAACTCCGGCGCTGTCCACATAGACGGTATGGCCATAGAGGCTCTTCATGATATTTTCCGCCATTACGGACCGAATACTATTATGGGTACAGGCAAAAAGAACGCTACCCGGCAAACTATCGCTGAAGGGTGGTGCACTCATGTAATCTTTTGGCCCACAATGGTGGCGTGAAAAAGAATGACTCTTATAGAATTCATTTCTAGCCCCTTATGTGGAGGATACACATCAGGGTGAAGAGGCGCCGTGCCGTGTCGAAATCGGTTTCCGCTTTGTCCTTCAGCCGCTCTTTTAAAAGTTCCGAGCCTTCATTGTGAAGTCCGCGTCGGCCCATATCGATCGCCTCGATCTTGGATGGTGATGCCGATTTAATCGCATCGAAATAGCTTTCGCACACATGGAAATAATCCTTGATGATGCGGCGAAAGGATATCACTGGCAGCGGAATGCGAATGAGCTCTGCCGAGTCATCCTCTGTGCGGACGTCAAATATCAGGCGGTTATCCTCAATACTGAGGTGGAGCGAATAGGGGCCGTCATTTTCGAACCCATTTACGATAAAGCTGTTCTGATCGAGAATGTCGAAGATGGCCACTTTACGCTCATGCTCAATATCCGCGTTGCGGCGGACAACTGTCTTTTCATCGAGCGCAATTTTTGCGATATGCTGTGTGTCGGGCATGTCTTTGTGGCTCCTTTACACAGCTACTCTAGTTTAATCGGATTGAGACCGAAAGGGCATGGGCTCCCAATCCCTCCGATTCCGCAAGGGCGACCGCCGCCGGCCCGATCTTATTAAGACTAGCCGCATCCAACTTCATAAGAGAGGTCCGTTTGACGAAATCGAGCGTTGAAAGGCCGGAGGAAAACCGCGCCGTGCGGGAAGTCGGCAGCACATGGTTCGGGCCGGCGACATAGTCACCGATAGCTTCAGGGCTGTAGCGGCCTAAGAAAATGGCACCGGCATGGCGGATTTCTGCGGCAAGAATTTCCGGATCCTCGACGCAAAGCTCCAGATGCTCCGTAGCGATTCGGTCGACGAGGGCCGGGGCCTCGGCGAGGCGTTTCACCGTAATGATGGCTCCGTAATTCTGCCAGCTTGCGCGGGCGATATCCGTGCGTTGCAAGTTCGCAAGATGGCTTTCGATCGCGGTTTCAACGTCCGCACCAAAGGCTACATCATTGGTTATCAGGATACTCTGGGCAATCGGGTCATGCTCTGCCTGGCTCAAAAGATCTGCGGCGATCCACGCGGGGTCGTTCAGGTTATCTGCAACTACCAGAATTTCAGAGGGGCCAGCGATCATATCAATGCCGACGGTTCCAAAAACTTGCTTCTTGGCGCTTGCGACGTAGGCGTTTCCCGGTCCAACAATTTTATCAACCGGAGCAATCGTCTCGGTGCCGTAGGCAAGTGCTCCGACAGCTTGCGCGCCGCCGATACGGTAAATTTCATCGACCCCACAGAGGTCCGCCGCCGCCAGGACCATGGGGTTGATATCCCCGTCCGGCATCGGAACGACCATCACGAGGCGCGTTGCCCCGGCGACTTTTGCCGGGATAGCATTCATTAACACGGAAGAAGGATAGGTCGCTCTGCCGCCCGGCACATAGAGGCCAACATTTTCAATCGCCGTCCAGCGATAGCCAAGCGAGACCCCGTCGGTATCCTGATACATCTGATCGGCGGGCAGTTGTCGTAGGTGATAATCTTCAATACGAATAGCGGCGGTTTTCAGCGCCTCAAGTGTTTTCTGGTCACATGAGGCGACTGCATTTTTTATTTCTGTGTCTGTTACCCGCAGTTTTGCAGCTTCGCTGAGATCCAGGCGATCAAATTTCCGGGTATAATCTAGGAGTGCGGCGTCGCCGCGTTTGCGTACATCGGCGAGGATATCCGCAGCAACCGCATCGACATTTCTGTCTTCATCGCGCTTTTGATTGAGCAGGGCCGTAAAGTTATCCTCAAACCCCGCATCTTCTGAGTTCAGTTTAAGCGGCATTGACGACCTCGCGAAACTTTTCGATCCAGCCGTTTAGTTCGACGGATCGGGTTTTAAGGGCTGCACGATTAACGACAAGCCGGGAGGTGATGTCGAGAATTTTCTCGACCTCGACAAGGCCATTCGCCTCCAGCGTTGCGCCCGTCGAGACAAGATCAACGATGCGTCGGCAAAGCCCGAGGCCCGGCGCGAGTTCCATTGCACCGGAGAGCTTGATGCATTCCGCCTGAATGCCGGCTTCAGCAAAGAATTTGTGGGTCAGGTTCGGGTACTTCGTTGCAATGCGGATATGACTCCAACGGCTGGGGTCTCGATCCTCCTCGAGTTCCTTTGGTTGGGCAATAGCGATATGGCAATGGCCGATATCAAGATCAACCGGCGCATAAATCTCCGGGTAGTCGAATTCCAGCAATACGTCGTTCCCGGCCACCCCCAGCTGTGCGGCCCCGAAGGCAACGAAAGTCGCCACATCAAATGACCGGACACGAAAGATAGAAATATTGGGGTGGTTCGTCCGGAACTGCAGCAGTCGGCTCGCCGGATCGTCGAACGCGGGCTCGGGCTCAATCCCGGCGGCGCGGATCAGCGGCATAACCTCTTTCAGTATCCGGCCCTTTGGCAGGGCAATGACCAACTCTTCACTCGATGGCACGGAATTGCTCCATTCTCTATCAGTTTTTCTAATCTGCCGATAGTGCCTCATCGAGCCCGGGTTTCAATTTGGTTTCCCAAGGCTCGCCCGTATCGGTCAGAGTTACATTAATACATTCCATTGTCAGACGAAGGGTGCCCCCGCCCGCAAAGTTAAGCGATATGTCTGCCTGCCCGTCTTCCCCGAGATGTATCGAAAGACTCAGCAATTCAAGTACTTCCGTTGGGTCCTTTTGTGAAATTCCAGTGGATTTGACACCCATCACATCGCCAAAATACAATCCGGAGCGAATGCGGAGCCAGCCATTCGTGGTTTCAGGTCCCTTTGCAACATCCTCCCATTTGAAACGGGAGCCCATGACTGTAAAGGCCCGCGCGGATTTGAGGTAGCTCATTTCACCCGGACTTGTGATCATCCCTTCCAGCGCCGCAGATAGGATTTCCATATCCTCAATTTCAGCCGCAATAAGTTTCAGGGGTTTAGGCATTTCATCATCCTGTTGCCAGTTTTCGATCAACTCACATGAATTCGTTCTATATCTGCGCCGCAAGCTGCAAGTTTCTCTTCCAACCGCTCATACCCACGATCCAGATGGTATACACGGTTGATAACGGTTTCTCCCTCCGCTGCCAAGCCTGCAAGCACTAAGGAGACCGAGGCACGTAGATCAGTGGCCATGACCGGAGCTCCAACAAGGTGATCAACGCCCCGAACAAGGGCTGAATGGCCATGCACAGTTATGTTGGCACCAAGGCGTGCAAGCTCAGGGACATGCATAAAGCGATTTTCGAAAATCGTTTCGGTGATCATGGCAGCCCCATCGGCAACGGTCATCAGCGCCATGAATTGCGCTTGCATGTCTGTCGGATAGCCGGGATAGGGCAGGGTCATAATATCAACGCCGCGAATGGTTCCGTTTTCGCGGGAGATTATAAAGCCGTTTTCTGTTTCTTCGATCTCGGCCCCGGTTTCGATCAAGGCATCCAGCACAGCTCGGATCAATTCGGCCTCTGTATTGGTAAGCTCAATTTTTCCGCCAGTGATAACTGCTGCAATGGCATAGGTTCCGGTTTCGATCCTGTCCGGCATCACACGGTAATGCGTGCCATGAAGGTTATCGACACCTTGAATGACCAGTCTATCCGTGCCTTCACCCTCGATCTTTGCGCCCATCTGGCATAGGAGTCGGACGAGATCGGTGATTTCAGGTTCCTTGGCCGCGATTTCAAGGGTCGTCGTCCCTTTCGCGAGAGAAGCGGCCATTAATAAGTTTTCAGTCGCCCCGACAGAAACGGTTTCAAAGCGAATTTCCGCGCCCTTTAGCCCTTCCGGTGCTTCGGCTTCCATATACCCGCCTGTAATAGCGATCTTTGCACCCATTTGTTCAAGCCCGCTGATATGCAGGTTCATTGGTCGAGTGCCGATGGCGCACCCGCCGGGCAAGGATACTCGAGCCTTTCCGATACGGGCAAGAAGCGGCCCCATGACAAGAGCGCCAGCCCGCATTTTGCGGACGATGTCATAGGGAGCTTCTGTATTCGTGATTGATTTTGCGTTGATCGAGAGGGACCGCCCGTCACTGCCGCCATTGGCGCTCTGCCCGTTCATAGCAGCAGTTGCGCCATGCTGACAAAGCAAGGTGATCAATGTTGAAATATCGGCAACATGAGGCAGATTGGAAAGGGTGAGGGTTTCTTCCGTCAATAGGCTGGCGACCATCAGCGGTAACGCTGCGTTCTTCGCGCCGCTGATTTCGATTTTCCCCTGAAGCGGCTTGCCGCCTCTAATGCGAATACTATCCATACTGAATTTCTCTTTAATTTTCCGCCCAGCTACAGCAGGGCAATTTCCAGATGCAGTGATTTAGCATTGAAATTTTGTTGAAAGAGCGGCTTTCATCTCATTTTGCGCAGGAAAGAAAAGAATTTAACATTTATTGGTTCTATCATTACTTGGTGCTCAAAAATCTCAATCGAATATGTTCTGCGCGATGTCATAGCTTAGGAAGCGTTACGCCTTCCTGCCCCATATATTTGCCGGCGCGATCCTTATAGGAAACTTCGCATGGTTCGTTCCCTTTCAGGAATAGAAACTGGCAGGCTCCTTCATTCGCATAAATCTTGGCAGGCAACGGTGTCGTGTTCGAAAATTCGAGAGTGACATGTCCCTCCCATTCGGGTTCTAACGGAGTGACATTGACGATAATCCCGCAGCGAGCGTATGTTGATTTGCCCAAACAAATAACCAGAACGTCACGCGGAATTCGAAAATACTCAACCGTGCGGGCAAGGACGAAAGAATTTGGCGGAATAACGCAAACATCAGTCTTTCTGTCAACAAAACTGGTGCTGGAGAATGCCTTCGGGTCTACGGTTGCCGAATCGATATTGGTGAATATCTTGAATTCGTCAGAAACCCGAGCATCATAGCCATAAGACGATAGGCCGTAAGAAATGGTCCCCTCACGCTTCTGGCTTTCCACAAAAGGTTCAATCATCCCTGTTTCCAGGGCCTGTGACCTGATCCATTTATCGGACAGAATGGACATACTCAATTTCTCCGCTCAAACAGCACAATTTGACCGGCATACTACAGACTGTAGCAGGGTGGGCCAAGATTTATTGCTTGATTGGTTAATCGGCTATGAATTAATCGGTGAGTCGGTCACGGTTCTTGATTGCGTCCGGCGCGGTCATTCCTCGATTGCGCTGCAAATCTTTGCGTTTGCGTAAATTAGTTCGCAATTCTTCCGCAAGACGTTGGGTTTTCTCCGCCTTCAATTGCTGCTTGGAACTTTTGTTATTCGTTTTCTGTTCGTTCATTTCTTCTTGCCGGACAATTCACTTCCCATTTCAATAAACCGTATTTTTCATTGACGCAAATAAACAAAGAAGGGGAGCCAAAAGGCTCCCCAGTTTGCTTTTAGTGATATTATTGTTGTTTAGCTTATTGCATTGCCATCTTTACGGGATATGCCGATGATCGTTGATCGTGGAACCGTCGTGCCGCCGCCCGGATAATGGCTGTTTCCTTTCTCGCCGGGATGCTGAACCCCGACGAAAACGGTCTTCCGGTCCGCGCTCCAGGCAAAGCCGGTAATCTCGCATTCTTTCGGTCCCACCAGGAAGCGTCTGATCTCGCCGGTTTCCGGATCGGCCAGAAGCATCTGGTTATTCCCCATGCCGGCAAAATCCTTTGCGTTGGAATAGTTCCCGTCAGTCTGGATCCAGAGAAGACCGCTTGCATCGAACGCCAATCCATCCGGAGAATTAAACATGTTTTCTGCATTTACGTTCTTTGATCCACCATAGGCATCGCTATGAACTGTTGGATTGCCGGCAACTACAAAGAGATCCCACTCGAAGCTGTTTGCCGTATGGTCTGCATTGGCTGGGCGCCAGCGGACAACCTGGCCGTAGTGG
>CALEMG010000062.1 GCA_937910835.1 uncultured Alphaproteobacteria bacterium
GAAGTTTGCCGGGGATACGTTCGAGCTGCAAATCTGCCTGCTCCAGATGATTGGCATAAAGATGCGTATCACCAAAACTGTGGATAAACTCACCCGGCTCCAGATCACAGACTTGCGCAATCATCATGGTGAGCAGGGCGTAGGACGCGATATTGAATGGAACGCCGAGAAAAACATCGGCGCTACGCTGATATAGCTGGCAAGAAAGTTTCCCGTCCGCCACATAGAACTGAAACAGGCAATGGCAGGGCGGAAGAGCCATGTTGTCAACTTCTGCCGGGTTCCAGGCGCTGACGATCAAACGGCGGGAATTGGGGTTTGTCTTAATCTGATGGATAAGATTGGCAATCTGGTCAATCGAGCCGCCGTCGGGGCGCGGCCAGGACCGCCATTGCGCGCCATAAACCGGGCCAAGATCACCATTTTCATCGGCCCATTCGTCCCAGATCCGGACGCCATTCTCCCTGAGATATCGGATATTTGTCTCGCCTGAAAGAAACCAAAGCAATTCATGTATGATTGATTTGAGGTGCAGCTTCTTGGTTGTGAGCACCGGGAAACCCTTGGAGAGATCAAAGCGCATCTGATGGCCAAAAATGCCATAAGTCCCGACGCCTGTGCGATCCGGCTTGAAGGCGCCTTGATGACGTACGGTGCGCAAAAGATCTAGATATTGTTGCATCAAGCGGCTTCCTGTCGGTTTTTATAGCATATGTAGTGTCAGAATAAGGCATGCCTAGAACGAACGCTAGTCAAAACTATGGGGAATCACCTCTCATTCCTGGTTGTTTCATTCAATTTTTTCATCCAGAAATGCGCGGCCTTCTCTATCCTCAATTTCCAGCACCCATAAATCGGGGTCATTCTTCACTCGCCTTGCAATATAGGCGTCGGCGTCTGCTTCCTCAACCCAGTCCGGGCCGGTTCCTTTCAGCCACATACGGGAGCCGTCATCGAAATTCGTGGTGGGAGAGAGGACCATGCAGCCCGGTCCCAGACGGTTGATAATAAGCAGGACGGAACCCGCCGTTTCATCGCCGCGACGGCTCACCATGCCAGGGATAATAAGCGCGGCCCATATGCGGATAAGGGCCTTAAGGCGGGGTTCCAGTGTCTTCTTCTATTCTGTCAAACTTTGTGTGCTGCAAAAGAGAAGCTCATCGCGGAGGCGCAGTAGTCGGTTTCTCCTGTGCAAATCCCCATTTTCTTCACAAAGGCGAGCCCCTTCTTCCAGAACCTCTTCGGCCCGACCGCCGTATTTTTCACGGTAATGTGCGGCAACATTCCCTGTGAAGTCATGAATTTCGCGAATCTCCCGTCTCATGCAAGCCTTTTGACCTCTTCATGGCGCGGACAGCCCGCTACATGGTCGTTGATCATGCCAACGGCCTGCATAAAGGCATAGACGATGGTCGGGCCGACGAACTTAAATCCCCGCTTTTTCAGATCTTTCGAAATTGCCCGGCTGAGCTCGGTTTCCGCCGGCACCTCCGCCTTTGATTGCCAGTTGTTTTGCAATGGTTCGCCGTCAAGATAGCTCCACAGTAGACGGGAAAACCCGCCGTCCTCATTCTCCTCAATTTCCAGAAAAAGCTGCGCCCCTTTGATCGTCCCAAGGATTTTTGCACGGTTGCGGATGATGCCGCTATCCTGCATCAAGGCTTCCACCTTGGTGTCGTCGTAACGTGCGATGATTTCAGGGTTGAAGTTATCGAAGGCAGCAAGAAAATTCTCCCGCTTTCGTAAAATCGTAATCCAGGAAAGTCCGGCCTGAAACCCGTCGAGAATGAGTTTCTCATAGAGTGCGCGGCTGTCATACACTGGCACTCCCCATTCTTCATCATGATAGGCCTTGTAAAAGGGATCATCCCCATACCAAGTACAGCCTTCAGCCATTTATCCGTCTTCCTTTTTTCATAAACTGGCGGCGAATCCCTTATCAGGGATAAATCAGTCCGATTTTACTTGAGGCCGATACCGGTCGCGGTTGGCCATGCTATTCATATAATCTATTTGCTACTCCGGTTTGAAGCAGACAGCTTCGATCTTATTGCCGTCGGGATCAAGGACAAATGCCGCATAATAATTCTCTTCATAGTCCCGCTTGCCGGGCCCTCCATTATCTGCTCCGCCGTTGGTGAGCGCGGCGGCATGAAACGCATGAATGGAGGCCCGATCCGGCGCGCGAAAAGCAAAGTGAAAACCTTGAGCTTTGCCAATGTCCTCATGCTCTACCAGCCAGAAAAACGGATCTTCCCGTAACGAACCATAGGCAACGCTCTCCCCATAATCGGCGACTTTCCTGAGTCCAATGGTGGACAATACGGCATCATAAAAGGCTTTCGATTTCTCCCGATCGGTAATGCCGATAGACACATGATCCAGCATTTCATTCCTCCTCGCACAATATATGTTCATGATTTGTTCTATATTTCTAGGGGAAACTTAATGCTTGGGCAAGCTGTAATTGACGCTATTGTTTTTCCAGCGCAGGGAGGTTGATATATTCAGGCTGAATAATCCTGACGCCCTTCGGTTCCAGATCCTCCGGATCTGTGGGCAGGCTTTCCAGACGAACGAGCGCCAGACCCTGACCGTTGGAGAAAGAACGCACTTCGGCGATTTCGCGATCCTGTTTCAGGATTTTATCGCCACTATGAAGCTCACCACTATATTCAATTCGAAACAGGCGCTTCTTGATTTTTGCGCGGTGTTTGGTGCGGGCAGTCAGTTCCTGCCCCACGTAGCAGCCTTTGGTAAAGCTGACGCCGTTCAATTCATCGAAATTTGCCTCTAACAGGAAATTCTTTTCCGGTAGAATATCGCGCGCACCTTCCGGAATCCCAAGTCGTAGGCGATGGGCGTCATATGTCTCTTCTGCGGCAATGGCTGCGGTCGGAAGTTCTGTGGCGGGATCGAAGGTTGCCGATGCGTATATGCGTACCCCAAGCGTTAGATTGCGCGGGTCAACCATATAGGCAGACCCATTGTCTTTCATAACCGCGCCTGCAATTTTAGGTAATGTTGCGATGGAGCAGGCACCTCCCCCAAACAGTGCAAAAACGCGCTGATCGCTCTCGCTAACGGTGACATCGGCGCGAAGCTTATAGAGGGTTAAGCGGCGGATAAGGTCTTCCTTTCGATCTGTCGCGCAATCGAGGAGATAGCCATCTTCTGATTTCAGGATAAAAAAGTCATGAAGGAACTTGCCCTGTGCCGTGAGAAGTGCAGCATAAATGCCTGATGTATCGCTGACGCCGTCCATATCATTGGTAATGAGATTCTGTAGAAAGCTCCAGACATCCTTGCCGGTTAGAACAAGGACAGTGCGGTCTTCCAATTGTGCGACTGTCAAATTCGCCATTTGTTTCTTTCCAGAATCGAGGGCATTTCCGAATATCCTTAACAGGTATGACAGGAACGCGCCCTTGGCAAGTGGGGGTATGCGTATTATGAAGAAACCGCAATCTTAAATTATTTGATGGATCTGTTTATGAGCCAGGATGACACCGGATCGACGACTTCCTCCCAGGCGAGCGTACGCGCGGCGATTACAATTCGAAAACCGGATGATTGGCATGTACATCTCAGGGATGGGGGCATGCTCAGTGCGGTTGCGAAATACACCGCGCGGCAGTTCGCGCGGGCAATTGTCATGCCTAATCTCGTGCCGCCCGTGACGACAATGGCGGTGGCGGAAAATTACCGGACAAGAATTCTTGCGGCGATACCGGACGGGATGGATTTTACGCCATTGATGACTTGTTATCTCACAGACAGCATCGATCCCGAAGAGGTAGGGCGCGGTCATGAGGCGGATATCTTCACTGCGGCAAAACTTTACCCTGCGAACGCGACGACGAACTCCAGCCACGGGGTGACGGATATCCGCAATATTTACCCGGTTCTGGAGGTTATGCAGCGGATCGGGATGCCGCTTCTGGTGCATGGGGAGGTGACCGACGGTGAGGTTGATATTTTCGATCGAGAGGCTGTATTTATTGAACGCGTGATGATCAATATCCTGAAAGATTTTCCCGAGCTGAAAGTGGTGTTTGAGCATATTACAACGGCCGATGCTGCTGCATTTGTCTCGGAAAGTGGCGCTAACATTGCCGCGACCATCACGCCGCATCATCTTACCTTTAACCGGAACGCGATTTTCAAGGGTGGCATTCGGCCCCATTACTACTGCCTCCCCATTGCGAAACGTGAAAAGCATCGGCTGGCACTACGCAAGGCAGCGATCTCCGGATCGCCAAAATTCTTTCTGGGAACGGACAGCGCGCCGCACACCGTGAATGACAAGGAATCGGACTGTGGATGCGCGGGGCTTTTCAATGCGCCCTATGCGCTGGAAAGCTATGCAACCGTTTTTGAAGCAGAAGAGGCTCTTGATAAGCTGGAGGCTTTCGCCTCGGAAAATGGTCCAAAATTTTATGGACTTCCGCTGAACGAAGGTAAGATCACATTGGAACCTGTGGAGACAACGGCAATTGAGCAGGTTGAAACGCTGAATGGTGCGGTTGTTCCTTTTCTCGCGGGGGAGACGCTGACCTGGCGATTTCGTAGTTAAGCTGTAGTGGAGTCAATTTACGGAGTTCCTTGCTCGTTCCCGTATCCTTTCATCTTGAGGAAACATTCGCATCCGAATATGGTTGGCGAATAGAATAATGAGTTAGAGGTGCTGATCATGGCTGGGATTGAAAGAACTGGAAGCTGTTTGTGGGGAGATGTGAAAATCAACGCGACAGCAGCTGACAATACCGTTGGAGCCTGCCATTGTAGCAAATGCCGGAAATGGGGCGGTGGCCCGTTCCTGTCGATTGACTGTGGGCCAGGCGTAAATTTCGACGGGGATGAAAATATCTCCGTTTTCAACTCATCAGAATGGGCGGAACGCGGATTCTGCAAAAACTGCGGTACGCATCTCTTTTACCGGCTTAAAGGCAACGGCCAGTATATTATGCCTCTGGGCTTGTTTGAAGATGACGGCAATTTCGTCTTTGATCATCAGATTTTTATCGATGAAAAGCCCGAATGCTATTCATTTGCCAATGAAACGCTGATGATGACCGGTGCTGAGGTGTTTGAGAAGTATTTATCCCAGGATTAGGTCAGTTGTTGTTTGGCCGGAAACGCTAGTTCACCACAAACTCGGCATTGCTATAGCGTAATTCGCTCGGGCTTATCAGCTTTTTGGAAGCAATCCGCACGGAATGTAGCGGTCCATCGAGTTCGGCTTCCCAAAAATCCAGAAACTTCTTTAACGTCGGGTATCTGGGGGCCAGATCATATTCCTGCCAGATATATGATTGCAGAAATTCAGGGTAATCCGGAAGATGATATAAAATCTCCGCGGTGGTTAATACGTAGCCTTGTAAAATTTTCTCCATTTCTGACATGCTATAACTCCAATTTACTCAAAAACAGGGGGAGCCTCTCTGCCCATAATATTAATATTAGAAGAAATACATTAACAATCAATTGCTTATGTAATTTTGGCTTTTAATCTCGACCGCGTAAGGTCTATAAAGGGGTAAAATATAATTAAAGGGATATCGAAATGAGCGACACATTTAGAGCCTTGGTCATTGAGGATCAGGATGGAAAACAGCAGGCAGTATTCAAGGATCTCACAGTCGCGGACCTTCCCGACGAAGATGTGCTTGTCGAAATTTCCTACTCAACGCTGAACTATAAAGATGGTCTCGCCGTTTCAGGCAAGGGAATTGCGCGCCGCCTACCTATGGTTGGTGGTATTGACCTTGCGGGCACCGTGCTGGAGAGCAAGTCCGCGGATTTCAAGCCGGGCGATAAAGTGAACGTCAATGGCTATGGCTAATCCGAAAAATACTGGGGAGGGTACAGCCAGAAACAGCAACTCAAATCCGAGTGGTTGATCAAACTGCCGGATGCTTTTTCCATGCAGGAAGCCATGGCTGTCGGTACGGCCGGATATACATCGATGCTTTGCGTGTTGGCGCTGGAAAAGGCCGGCGTGACGCCAGACAAGGGCGATATCTTGGTAACGGGTGCTGCCGGCGGCGTTGGTTCTGTTGCGATTGCCCTTCTTGCCAAACTTGGCTATCAGGTTATTGCTTCGAGCGGCCGAGAAGAAACCCATGAATATTTGAAAAAACTTGGCGCCAAGGAAGTTATCAGCCGCGAAGAAACAATGGGCAAGGGCAGACCTTTTGATAAAGAGCGCTGGGCAGGAGCCGTTGATTGTGTCGGCAGCAAGATTTTGGCCTCTGTGATTGCGCAGATAAATTATGGTGGTGCAGTCGCGGCTTGCGGTCTTGCCGGCGGCAATGACCTGCCAACCTCGGTTCTTCCCTTCATCCTGCGGGGAGTCTCCCTGCTCGGTGTCGATAGCGTTATGGCGCCAAGGGAAAAACGCATTGAAGCCTGGGGCCGGCTGGCAACGGATCTTGATAAATCCCTGTTTGCGGACATGACGCGCGTAGAGCCGATGAGTAATCTGCCGTCGCTCGCGAATGATATCCTTAAAGGCCAAATTCAGGGGCGTGTCGTTATCGACGTCAACGCTTGAGGTTGAGTGAATTAGGGGCGGCCTTTGGCAACAAAAAACGGGTTGTCATGGCCGTCTTTGCCATAAGTGAGGCGAGTTCCGTCGAGCGTTTCGACCGTGCCGCCCGCCGCTTCCAGTATGGCCTGGCCTGCGCCGATATCCCATTCCATGGATCGGCCAAACCGGGGATATAGATCGGCCTTTCCCTCCGCCAATAGGCAAAGTTTCAGGGAAGAGCCCGCGGAGATAAGCTCCGCCATCTTGAATTTTGAGATATATTCATCGGTCTCCGGCGTTCGGTGAGATCGGCTTGCGACAATAGTGAGCCCGTCCGCCGGGGCCGGACGCGCGGCAATGGCCTCCGGTTCATTCTCCCCGTCCTGACGCCAAACCTTGCCGGGGCCTTCGGCAAAATAGGTTTTGTTCTTCGCCGGTATGTGGATCACACCCATGGTCGGGCAGCCTTGTTCGACGAGTGCGATGTTGACGGTGAATTCGCCGCGTTTGTGAATGAATTCCTTTGTCCCATCAAGGGGGTCGACAAGCCAGAAGATGCCGCCTGACATATCCGGCACGTCGCCCGCCGCCTCACTCTCCTCCGCCAGAATGGGAATGTCGGGGGTTAGTTCTTTGAGTCCTTTTAGGATAATTTTCTCCGCCTCTACGTCTGCTTCGGTAACAGGGGATGCGTCGGTTTTGGTTTTCACGTCAAAATCCTGTTCATAAATTTTCAGAATCTTATCGCCCGCTTCCCGCGCGATTTTCGTGATGGCCAAGACGAGGGCCGGACGGTCAAGTGTCATGAATTCTTCCTGATGAGACTCTAGGATCTATTTTAGGCAATAACATATCGATTAAAACGACTATGTCACTCCTGAAACCTGTGCTGGATCTATTTTGTCGCAATGGCACTGCGGCTGCGCAATTTGAACTTTTTGGCAATGTCGAGCGAGGGACTTTCGATGAATATCCATGATAGAACCGCACACAGGAGCGTGAGCGGAAAGGCGTACATAATATTGAGAAACGGGTTGGTGACCCCTAAATATGCGACGAGCTGCTGGATGGGAAAGGCGTAAATATAGATGCCGTAGGAATAATCTCCCAGCCGATTATATTGCCTGATTTTCCCGCTAGGTAAAAAGGCCAGCAGAAAAATGATATAGGAGAGGGATAGCATGAAAATCTCTCGAAAAATCACGCTGTTATAAAGGACCGCTGTCAGGATGATAAGCGCTCCGCCAATTCCCCAGTTCAAAACAACTTTTCGGCGCCAAACGAAGAATATGACCCCGACCATGAAGGGAAAGGCCAGCTTGGCGAGTGCCACAAGTCGCTGCTGTGGCTCGGCATAAATGATGACAGCGTAGGATGCAATAAAGACAAGCCAGGCAAGGAACATCAAGCGCGGGGCCTTGAGCAGCCCCCCGATTCCCAATAATGTGACGAAGAAATAGCAAATCAGCTCATGGCTCAATGTCCAAAGGGGGATGTTGATCGAGCCACCGACGGGATTCCCCCTAAAGACTCCTGGCAGATATTGTTCGAGAGAAAAGAGAGTGAAGTTCCGTAAGATATATTCCGGTGCGGCTAGCCATACCGCTCTGGCCTCCATGACGGTAATCAGGGGGGCAAGTATCAGAGCGGTGATCAGTAGAACTACGAGCAGGCCCGGAAAAATACGCATAACACGCGAAAGCCAGAATCGCTTGAGATTCGGATCGCGGTCATAGCTCTGTGCAATAAGATATCCAGATATCGCGAAAAAAATGGAAACACATATTATACCAAGGTCAATTCCGTGCAGCAGCTCGGTCAGGGGTTGTTGGGTGATATTACCCGTTGAAATTGGCCAAGCGTGCGAAATCAGCACTCCGGCGGCGGCAAACATTCTGATCAGGTTCAAATTGTTATCGCGACTCTTATCAACATCGGATAAATACACGGCCTTCATGAAATATGTCCCCAACCCGCTGCCGGAAGGCACCGGCAATCGGAAATGACAGGTCGATTGCTGCCTGCTAAACTGCTAATTTAACATGAATTTAATTACAAAGAAATGTAAGGGTGTGACGGTAACATATGAAGGAATTCATGGTCACTCCGGATCCTAAGGCTCCGGGTCTTAGTGAAAATTTGCAGGGTATCGATCAGAATGGCGCGGCGGTTCGCCTACCGGTCGTGGTTGAAAAGCCGCTCACCCTGTTTCTCAATGGTCAGGAGATTGTCACAATGATGACCATTGGTGATTATCCGGACTATCTGGCGCTTGGGTATTTGCTAAATCAGAATATGCTGCGCGCCGATGATGAGGTGACGGGCATCGACTATGACGAAGATCTCGGTGTCGTCGTGGTGCGCACAGACAGGAAAACTGATTTTGAAGAAAAACTGAAAAAGAAAACCCAGACTTCCGGCTGTGCGCAGGGCACTGTCTTTGGCGATGTTATGGAAAAATTTGAGGATATTGTTCTTGATACGGACGCCCTGCTGAAAACGTCATGGATTTATTCTCTGTCGCGAAAAATTAATCAACAACCTTCCCTCTATCTGGAGGCAGGCGCCATTCACGGCTGTGTCCTGTGTGAAGAAGATCGGCCGCTGGTCTACATGGAGGACGTGGGCCGGCATAACGCTATCGATAAGATTGCAGGTTATATGTGGAAGCATGGCATTTCACCTAAATATAAGGTTTTTTACACAACTGGGCG
>CALEMG010000063.1 GCA_937910835.1 uncultured Alphaproteobacteria bacterium
GACACATCATGTCGACGCGGAACTCGATGGCCGGGTACCGGCCATTGCTCATGCGCCGCGAAAGCTGCTCCGGGCTAGTGGCAGATGGGATCATGTTAAAGCCGCAGAGCCGATGCTGGATATTCGGATTACGGATGGCCCGTCGAAATTCTTCCTTCATTACGATCACCGTCAGCTTGGAGATGAACCCTTCGGCCATATGGTGGAAAATCGGCATTTACGCGAAGCACTGTATGAGCGGGCGAGGGAAATCCCGACATTGACTATTATGGCGCCAGCGGAATATAGCGAGATTTCGAGGGAGGCCTCCGGCGTTACAGCGCATCTTACTTCGGGCGAGACAGTACTAGCCCGTCTTGTGGTCGCGGCGGACGGGCGAAATTCCGCTGTACGAACACTTGCCGGGATAAAGACCGTTGGTTGGTCCTATGATCAGATGGGCATCGTCTGCACCATCGCACATGAAATACCGCATCATGGTGTCGCACAGGAACGGTTTTTAAACCCTGGACCCTTCGCTATCCTACCGATGACGGGGAACCGTTCATCTCTGGTCTGGACAGAGTCAACAGAGCGCGCGAAAGTCATCATGGCTCTGCCCGAAGCGGACTTTCATCGGGAAATGGCAAAACGTTTTGGTGATTATCTGGGTGAGCTTAAAGTCGTTGGCCCGCGTTGGAGCTATCCGCTCACTCTCCATCAGGCGGAGCATTATGCTGATCTCCGACTCGCGTTGATCGGGGATGCGGCGCATGGCATGCATCCGATTGCGGGGCAGGGACTTAATCTCGGCCTCAGGGATGTAGCAGCGCTGGCGGAGGTGGTAATTGATGCTGCCCGGCTTGGGCAGGATATCGGCGGCGCAACGGTGCTGGACGATTATCAGCGCTGGCGCCGGTTCGACAGTGTAGCCTTGCTGGCAATTACCGATGGGCTAACCCGGCTTTTTACAAATAATATCCCGCCGGTTCGTCTGGCGCGCGATCTAGGGCTCGCTGCCGTTAATAAGATGCCGAAGCTCAAAGGGTTGTTCATGGAACATGCGCGCGGCACGGTCGGAAAGATGCCGCGGCTGCTCCGGGGCGAGGCGCTATAGTCGTAGTTTATGGATCCCGGCTGAGGCCAGCGGTCGCAAGATTATCGAGGTAAGTTTGCCAGATACTCTCCTGATTGAGACCGAGTTCATAGAGATAAGCCCAGGAGAAGAGGCCGGTATCGTGCAAATCGTCGAAACTGATGCGCACCGCGTAATTGCCGACGGGTTCCAGCCCCATAATCCCAATATGCCGTCGTCCGGCGACAATCTGTTTTTGGCTCGCCCCGTGGCCCTGCACCTCGGCTGATGGACTCTCTACCCGCAAAAGTTCCGCGGGGAAGTTAAAGGAACGGCCATCTTCGAAGGAAACGGCCAGCGTTTTTTCGGCTTTTTTCAGGCGGACCTCAGTCGGTTTTGGCCGGCCCGCCTGGTCATAGATTTCACCGCTCATTAGCCTGTGGTCTCGTCAATTTCCCGTGCTTCATCCACCAGCATGATGGGAATGCCGTTTCGTATCGGGTAAGCGAGGTTTGCGGCCTTGCTGATCAACTCGTTATTTTCCCTATCAAAAATCAACGGTCCCTTGGTGAGCGGGCAGACAAGGATCTCCAGAAGTTTAGGGTCAACGGCTAACATCTTGTTGTTGGACATGGGTGTCTCTTTAAGTCGAGGTTATTGGACGGTACGATGTGTTTCTACCTGTTGCAGCATCATCTGAAGCAGGCTGATCAGTAAATTCGATCGGGCTGTAATATCCGCAGCCTCAAGCAGGGCCTGTTTTTCGACGGGAGAGAAGGGGCAGATCATGGATAGGGAATTCACCAGACTATCGTCTTCCAGATGATCAAGCGTTTGCCAGTCGCGGGCCTCTTCTTCAAACTCCAGAAAATGATGCAGGGCTTCATGCAGGGCCAGGCGATCAACGCAATTTCGGCGCACTGGCTCCATATCATGCATGAACTTGCGGTATTCTGCTTTCACCTGCCGGTATGGCGTGGCCACATTCAGTTCTTCAACAATCTCGAACCGGCAAACGCCCTCCAGTGTAATGCGTAGCATTCCATTTGGTAGCTCGCCATATTCACAGATCTTACCGGCGCAGCCGATCTGGTAGGTCTCCGGCGTCATATGGCTAGTTTCCGGGTCGCGCGGCTGGATCATGCCGATCAGGCGATGGGTTGCCATGGCATCCTGCACCATGGCTAGATAGCGCGGCTCAAAAATATTCAGCGGTAAATGTCCATTCGTCAACAGGAGAGCGCCGGTCAATGGAAAGATCGGCAGGGCAGTCGGGAGTTCTTCCAGTCCC
Source organism: uncultured Alphaproteobacteria bacterium (assembly GCA_937910835.1). Lineage (GTDB taxonomy): Bacteria > Pseudomonadota > Alphaproteobacteria > Sneathiellales > Sneathiellaceae > Sneathiella. Next base: position 2,346 of record CALEMG010000063.1, read on the forward strand.
GTATTTGCGCCCGTGTCCGTCATGCGAACAGGATCGATGACAGTTGTCGGCGAAGTCTCTTGGAGAGCGGGTCCGTTGGCCCCATCACTTCCAGCATTTTGAGAAGCTCTTGCCGCCCTGCCGCTTCGTTCCAGTCCCGGTCACGACGGATGATTTCCAGAAATTCCGCTCCGCCAGATTCATAGTCCCCATTGCCAGCCAGCGCTTTCCCATATTCAAGTCGAGCCGCAAGGTCATCAGGGTTTTCCTCAACCTTTAGGCGGAGCGGCTCCAGCTCACCGGCATTCGCGGCATTTTCGGCGATCGAGATAGCCGCGAGCGCAGCAGTGACAGCAGGGGTTTGCTTGGCATCTTCCGGAAGTGTTTCCATCAGGCTTTTGGCTGCGTCAACTTCTCCAAGTTTGATGTAAACCCGGGCAAGCTGCGCTTTCGCATCGACATGATCCGGGTCCATCTCCAGAATTTTTGCGAAAGCCGTAAGGGCGACTTCCGTATCTCCGGCCTCCAGCGCCTCAGCGCCGGACTCATAGGCTTCTTCAATCGGAGACGGGCCGATTGGGCCCGCGTGGCGCTCGACAAATTCCTTGATCTTGCTTTCCGGCAACGCCCCCATGAAGCCGTCAACGGGTTGGCCATCCTTGAAGGCGAATACCGCCGGGATGGATTGCACCTGGAGGCTCTGGGCAATCTGCGGGTGTTGGTCAATATCGATCTTGACGAGTTTCACGGTGCCTTTTGCGTCCGTGACCACTTTTTCAATCATCGGACCAAGCTGCTTGCAGGGGCCGCACCAGGGCGCCCAGAGATCGACAAGGATCAGGGTTTCCTTACTTGCTTCGACCACGTCCTGCATAAAGCTCTCGGTAGAGCCGTCCTTGATCAAATCACCGCCCGCGCCGGCACCTTCGCTAATCAGAGTTTCCATAAGTCCATTTTACCAATGTTTTTTCAAAGAGGAGCGGGCCATCAAAGCCGCTATTGTCTAATCCATGGGATAACACCATACGCCTGCTTTGTTAAGAGTCCTGTGGATGATTTAGGCCATGGATTAAAGACAATCAAGACAGGTGTGAAATCTTAACTGCGTTCCGGTAGTTCCAGAATGCGGGGTTGGTGCCCGCATCCATGGATAAATTTCTCCAGATCCGCTGCGGTTATTTGCGTCGTCATTGTATTGCGCAGCGGGTGATAGTTGAGCAGATCATGCGCCATCATTCGCTTTTCCAGTATCACTGCGACGCTTTGGTCTGTGTCATTGATAAGTGAAAATGGTGTCACCGAGCCTGGCTCAACGCCAAGTATTTCCCAAAGAAGTTCCGGTTTACCAAAGCTCAGGTTCCTCGCGCCAACTAGTTTGCGAAAGGCTTTCAGATCGACAGCCGTATCCTGCAGGCAGACAACTAGATAAAGATCGCCCGTCTTGTCTTTCAGGAACAGGTTCTTGCAATGCCCGCCGGGAAGATGATCTGTATGCGCCTGCGCTTCATCGACTGTAAAAACTGGCTCATGATGATGGGTTTCATGCATGATTCCCAACTCATCAAGTTTGACGAACAATTCCTCCGGTGTGGCGGGCATTCTTTCTCCTCTCTTTAGTTTAAGTGAGGAAAATTAGCGACTCCGCCGCCTCGGGGAAATAAAGAATTGGCAAAAGCCGTATTTTTTGACAAAACGCGCTTGCATTCAGGGGGCATTTACGTATTATCCCGCCTCGCAACGGATGTTGCACGCTCGAGCGGGCGTAGCTCAGGGGTAGAGCATAACCTTGCCAAGGTTAGGGTCGTGAGTTCGAATCTCATCGCCCGCTCCATTTATCAAAAAAGGCCCTGCAGGAATGCGGGGCTTTTTTGTGACTATTTTGCTTTTTTCTAAATAGAATCTCCCAAATCTGGTTAACGAACTAGCCCTACCCAGTCGGCTTACTACTCAAGCTGATAAGCTCTCTTTGCCGTTGCAAAGTACAAGTTTTCCTTTTCTTCAGAAGTCAATTCAGAAAAAATGTCCCGATATGTGTCCCAAACAATTTCATATGTCGACGTTAGCTTCTCGATTGGAAAATTACTGCCGAGCATACATCGTTCCGGACCGAAGGCATCTAAGACCTGATCGACCAAGGGCCTTATGCTATCGATGCTCCAGCGTGGATCCGCTTGAGACAAGCCCGAGATCTTCATAAATGTATTGGGCAAGGCGGCAAGCGCATTGATACCATCAAGCCATACGTCCAGTGCGCCATCGTCATTTGCAATTGGTGAACCCAAATGGTCGACGATGACTGGTATAGCAGGATGTTCAGATAGGAACGCTGCAAATGCGCCGAGTTGAGAGTGCCAGCAAGTCAGATCGAAGCATGCATTGACATCGGCCAGCGCGCCAAAACCCCGGCGCCAGTCAGGGTTTGCCAGCAGATCCTCCTCCAGGATATCCGGGCGTGGGGAGGGCTTTTGCCACCAAATCTCCTGCCGAACACCGAGAAAAACTGCGTTCTGGGCATGCCGCTCAAGAAGTGCCTCGACGTCTGGCTGAGAAAGATCCGCGTAAGCAATGAAGCCTGCGATCCGGTCGCCGCTCGGATGCTCGTCAGCGGTTCTCTGGAGCCATGCAGTCTCTTCGACCGGGTCATTCGCATGATTGACTTCGGCTTGTACAACAACGAAATCGGTTTCTGTTCCCTCAGCCTCGGCAATCGCATCATCTAACAAGTAAGTTTCCGGCAATCCGGGAAATGCGCCGTCCTGACGCCAAGGATAGTCAAGCTGCGTTGTGTCCCATAGGTGCAGGTGGGTGTCGATTCGCTGCATTTTCACTCTCTCTGTGCCTTTTGCTATGCAGCACACCACAGTTCAATCGTCATGAAGCCTGACAATGTCTCTGGGCCAACCAGAATATCTTAGATCGAACGTCCTCTGAAAGCGCTCGGCCAACTCCACCTTTTGGGCATTGCGGTCCGCAGTCACGCTGCTTTGTCAATGTAACGCCAAGGTATTAACTCGTCCATTGTCAATCGCAGTTACCCATGAAAGATTTTGATCCCTTGGGTGGCTTATGAGTAATACAAGATGTCTATGGCAATCAAATATCTGTGCGCAGAGACAATTTTCTGCTTCCAAAGTATTTTAGATAAATCAATAAGTATGAATGGATTTCCATTTTCAAGAAAGGCCCTGAAGGAATGCGGGGTTTTTTGTGATTTACTTGCTTCTTCGCTCAGTCCTTCCTTTCTAGCAATCGAAACACCCCGCTTACACTGAAGATGATTTTTTCGTCGACCCAGGCTTTTCCCTCAACAAAAGCGAAGCCGTCATTGAGGCCGGTCTGGTGCGCGGTACCTTCCAGCCAGTCGCCGATATCGGCAGCGGCGCAGATATCGCAGTTCAGGCTGATTGTGACGGCGGTGATCTTGTTGGCGCGGGCCACGGCGGTCGCCATCAGACCATCGGCGAAGGTCGTCATCATGCCGCCATGCAGGCGGCCGCGCGAATTGCAATGACGCTCGGTGATATAAAGACCGTGCCAAAATGTTTCGCCCTCTACCTTGTGGTAGAATGGCCCGTTATGGGTTGAGAAGGGGCCTCGGGTGCGGCTTTGAAGGAAGCCTTCCGGGGGCAGTTTTATATCAGATTCTAGCGTCATTTTTGCGCCTTCTTAAATTGCTGATTTTGGGCATTGACTTTCGTTATTAGACTTTTTATAAATCTTATAACGAAAGTAGCGCTACCTAACATGAATTACCTGCGGGAAAGGGAATAACAATGAGCGACTATAAGAAACTGATCTTCAACCGACAGGATGCGGTGACCACCATAACATTAAACCGGCCTGAGGTGCATAACGCGCTCGACCGGGAGCTTTCCGCAGAGCTGAAAGATGCCATTCTTGCGGTGCGGGCGGACCGGGAGTGCCGTGTTATGATCCTGCGGGGCGCGGGCGATACATTTTGCGCGGGCGACGATATCAAGGAATTCAACGAATGGAAGGGGGATGAATCCTATTGGCAGGTTCGTCTCTATCAGGAAACGGTGCAGCTGATCGAGGACTTGACGCCGGTTACCATTGCCGCCGTGGATGGTGTTTGCACCGGCGGGGGGCTTGAGCTGACACTTGTCTGTGACTTTGTTGTAGCGACGGATCGCTCGCGCTGGGGCATGCCGGAGATTGATTGGGACATTACGCCTGGTTGGGGCGGTCTCTCACGCATTCCAAAGTTTGCCGGGCGCCGCAAGGCGAAGGAATGGAATCTGATCGGGATGATGTTCACCGCAGAAAAAGCGGAGCGTTATGATCTCGTCAATCGCGTTGTCGCCGCAGACGATCTTGATGAGCAGGTTGCCCAGTTGACACATATCATGCTGCAGAAGCATCCGATGACAGTGCGCCGCACCAAATTTGCCCTGAACAAAAGTGCGGATTTGCCGGTTCAGGGGGCGTTGGCCTTCGAAGTGCCGATCATGCCTTACGCAAGAGGATCGTCGGGCCTCAAGGATTTCAAGAGTGCGGACAGCCGAAAGAAGCGCCGGGAACTTTCGAGGGATTTCTGGGCTGACTAGAAGGGGTTGATTTTCGGGTCGCGGTGACAATCGCGGCCCGAAAGCATTTAAACAAGATGTTCCATTTACCACAGGTCCTTGATTGTGTCGCAGCCGCAGTCCCCGAGAGAAAGGCTATTGTCTGTCGGGGAAAGCAATGGACATTCGCGGAATTCACTGGGCGGTCCAATCGTCTCGCCAATGCCTTGCTGGAGCTCGGGTTTGGATGTCACAAAGAACGCCGTGATCTACAAGACTGGGAGTCTGGTCAGGACCTTCTTGCAGTCTATCTTCATAACAGCAATGAATATCTCGAAGCGATGTTTGGCGCATTCAAGGCGCGGCTTGCCCCATTCAATGTAAACTACCGCTATGTTGAGGAGGAACTTGTCTATCTCCTCAATAATGCAAAGGCGCGCGTTATTGTCTATCAGCGGAGCTTTGGTGAAAAGCTCGCTGCGATCCGCGCCCAAGTTCCGAGTTTGGCTTACTTTATCGAAATTGATGACGGGGGTCCTCGCTTTATCGAGGAGGCGATCGACTATGAAAGTCTGATCGCGGCAGCTTCGCCGAGCTCACCGGATCTATCTTACAGCCCGGACGATCTATATATCCTGTACACCGGCGGCACCACCGGTCAGCCGAAGGGCGTGCTCTGGCGGCAGGGGGATATATGGATCTCAGTTCTGGGCGGGCGGCGACTTATCGATAAAGGCATAATTGACAGCCTTGACGAAGTCGCCGCCATCGCAAAAGAGGGAACAATGCCGGTTCTGCCCGCGCCACCGTTCATGCATGCAGCGGGGCAATGGAACGCGATCATGGGACTTTTTGCCGGGAACACGGTGGTTATTCAGGATCGCGTTGACCAGTTTGACACTGTGGATATTCTGAACACTATTGATCGGGAAAATATTGTAATGATCTCGATTGTTGGAGATGCGTTTGCTCATCCGTTGATTGAGGAAATTAAGAGGGGCCGGCATGAGTTAAGCTCACTCCGCTTTTTCCTGAACAGCGGCGCTCATCTGTCGGCGAAATCCAAGCGTGCTTTAATGGAGTTGCTTCCCAAGACCCGCATTCTTGATTTTCTGGGCTCCTCTGAAGGAGGAAATCAAGGCCAGCACGTGGAGGATATTGATGATAATCAACCCGGAACATTCCGAATGTCCCCTGGAAACGCAGTCCTGAACGATAGCTGTACGGAGCTTCTTGAGCCTGGACATGACGGAACGGGATGGTGGGCGCGCAGGCGTTATGTGCCCATCGGTTATCTCAATGATGAAGCGGCGACAAAGAAGACTTTCCTTGAACTGAAGGGAGAGCGGTTTGCTATCGCTGGTGATCGGGCAGAGCTGCTTCCGGGAGATCTCGTCAGGCTGCTCGGTCGGGATTCTCTTGTCATCAACAGCGGCGGCGAGAAAATCTTTGTCGAGGAAGTCGAGGAGGCGATAAAAAATCACGCCGCAGTCAAGGATGTGTTGGTCGTCGGTCGGGATAGCGAGCGCTGGGGGCGGGAAGTAACGGCCGTTGTTTCATTGCATTCCGGTGCTGCCGCCAATAATAACGAATTCCTCCGTGAGTCCGCCCGGCATTTCGCCCGATATAAGCTGCCCAAGGCAATCTTTGTCGTCCCGTAGGTGATGCGGCATGCCAATGGTAAGCCGGATTATAAATGGGCAGAAACAATTGTCGCGGCGGGCGGCATTATGTCAGCGCCTGATACTCTACATCATCAAGGGTGACGGCCATGTCGCAGCTATGGCAGCGAAGCTCTGCCGAAAAAGCATGGTCGCATCGGTTATGTGTCAAGATCAAGGGCGGCCCATTTGCCCCGGCAAGCCATTTGTCGCCCCAAGCAATAATGGTGAGCGGAACAGCATATAGCGCCATCCCTTTCTCGGTTAAACGGTATTCAGAAAGATGAGGCTGATCAGCGACGGGCTGGGTCCGCAGAACACCCGCGGCAATCAATCTTTTCAATCGCGCGGTCAGGATATTGCTGGCAATGGAAAGCCGTTGTTGAAAGGCGTCAAATCGCCGAATCCCATAAAAACACTCCCGAATGATCAGAAAACTCCATGGATCGCCGATTGTCGCCATGGTGCGTGCAATGGAACTAGGCCTTTGCCGCTCCAGCAGCGCCTGCTCTACATAGCGCATTTTCGCAAACTTTTCCCGGCCCTTGCTGCGGCTTTTGATCCGGCTCTTGAAGCTGACGTCCCGCGGATCCACAGCCGTATGGCAATGAGAGCAGACAACCGCTTGTTCAAGAGGGTAGCCACAGTTTTTGTGTATCAGGCGTTCGGGCGCCGGGCCGTCACTAGCCCAGGCTTCCCCCCAGTTAAGCGCGGCTACCAAGGCGGGCAACAAATCCCGGCCCCGTTCTGTCAGAAAGTATCCTTTTCGCAAGCCGCCCGGCACAAGTGGCCGATGATCCATCACCTCATTGCGAACGAGACGGTTGAGCACACGTTTCAGGGATTCGCGGGCAATTCCGAGATTGGTCTGAAAGCTATCGAACTGAACAACATTTTCAAACAGAGCCTCTCTCAGTACGAGGAAGGTCCAGGCACCGCCCAGAATTTCGAAGGATCGTTCAACGGAACAGCTGCTGTCCGAGAGAATTTCGTGCTGTAACATACAGATTGCATATCATTTATATGCTTTCAGTACGAGACTTTTATACTTGCAATATGAGACTTTTAGGAATATCTTCCCTTAACAGAACAACAAGGCGGAATAAGAAAAATGAAAGCGATTGTTGTTAGCGAGACGACAGGCCTCGATGGCCTGAAATTAAGTGACTTTCCAAAACCAACTGTGCGTCCGCGCGGACTGATTGTCGAAGTCAACACGGCGGCGCTTAATTTCCCCGATGTTCTGCAACCGAGAGGTCTGTATCAGGATCAACCGGAACTTCCCTTCGTGCTGGGCCTGGAATTCTCCGGTATCGTGCGTGAGATGGGGGCGGATTGCCACCGATTGAAAGTCGGTGACCGGATCGTCGGCATGGGGCAGGGTGCCCTTGGACAGTTCAGCTCTGTGCGTGAGCAGATGTGTTTTAAGCTTCCGGACAGCATTCCCTTTGATCTCGGCGCGGCCATACCACTCGCTGGTGGTACGGCAATGTATGGCTTGAAGTACTGTGGCCACCTGATGGAAGGTGAAACGCTGGTTGTGCTTGGCGCTGCCGGAGGTACGGGGAATTATGCCGTGCAAATTGGCAAGGCGCTTGGTGCGCGGGTTATCGCTGTTTGCTCCAGCAATGAAAAAGTGCAATCGGCGACCGCCGCCGGGGCCGATGTGGTGGTGAACTATACTGAAGAAGATTTGAATGAGCGGTTGAAAGAGCTTACCGATAACAAGGGTATTGATGTCGTATATGACCCAGTCGGTGGCGATCTTTTTGGGATTTGCTCACGGCGTATGGCGAGAGGGGGGCGGATGCTCATCGTTGGCTTCGCATCGGGACGCATTCCAGAGCTCGGCGTGAATATGCCTCTCATTAAATCTTATGACGTCCTTGGTGCGAACTGGTCAACAACGGCCTGGCATCGGCCGGATATATCGAACAAAGTAATGAATGATATTTTTGATCTCTTTGAGCAGGGTCGCGTGAAGCCCGTAATAGACAGGACATTCCCGCTGGAGCAGGCGAAAGCCGCGCTGGCTCGTCTTGAAAACCAGCAGGCCATCGGCAAAACCCTTATTCACGTTAACTAGTTTCCCCTAGCCTGCGACGCTGTAGCCAGACGTCGAGTGAAAAGTGGTCTCGGTGGCGCAGCAGCCATAATGACGCGAAACCGGCAAGCGCCGCGAGCGCAATGGCATTGTTGCGGTTAACAGGAAATCCGTCCTCAATCACGAACGGGGCGATCAGGCTTGGGAAAATTACGATCACCGTGACGAGATGCATCAGAAAAAGAAGGCCATAGGACAGGACGCGCCAGAGCCCCAAAGCTGCCATGACGCAAATGATGATCTGTGCCGCGCCCATAACGTAGGGCATGGTTGAGCCGATATCTATGCCATGAAAATACCCCCAGATGCGCGTATACTGCCCGGGCTCGATAATCTTGTTCACGGCCCAGACAAAGAGAAACCAAGCGAGGCCAAGGCGCAAAATCAGCAGGGCGACTGCGTCGCGTGTGTCTGGATTTTTTATCACCACTACTCTCCCAATATATGAAGAACTCTTCGGTAGGTGATAACAGAATGCGCGCCGCGCCGGGCACACGATGTCTCACTATTGCGTGAATTGCGAAGGCTCTCAAACTTAACAGCTAACACAGTGCCTATTGCGCCAAATCAATGCCAATACCTTGCGCCAGTTCTTAAATGAATTAAGTTTTATGAGTAGGTTTAATCCTTAAATCCGTTTGGAGTGTAAAAGACAATGTCACATGTTCCCCACGAGCTTGCCGAAGAGTTTCCTGAATCAAAAGATAAAATCCATTCACTGACGCAATCTGACGCTCATTTCGCTAAGCTCGCGGAGGAGTATCATTCGGTCAATCGGGAAATTCACAGGATTGAGACAAATGTAACGCCTGCGGATGAAGGGTATGAGAAGCAGCTTCGACGCCAGCGCCTTGCGCTCAAAGATCAGATAAGTGCATACCTGAGCTAGGCTTGGGAATGCTTATGGGCTTTTTCGGAGGTATATAAGCCAATAAACCAATGCGACGAGGGCACTACCGCCTATGATATTTCCGATAGTTACGACGAGTAGGTTAGCTAAAAATCCACCGATCGTAACGGTTGCGGATCCTTCGAAAAAAGCAACTGGTATCATGTACATATTGGCGACGGAATGTTCAAATCCGAGTGCGACGAAGGCAGAAATCGGAAAAATAATTGCTAGGATTTTTCCGCTGACACTATGTGCGGCAAAGCATATCCAGACAGCAAGACAAACAAGCGTATTGCATAGAATAGCCCGAAAGAAGGCCGTCTGCCAGGGAAGGGCGAGCTTGGCATTTGCGATGTTAATCGCTGTTTCGGCGACAGCTCCGTCGCCCATCGAAAGCACGCCTGAGAGGTTTATCATGACCGCCGTGCCGATAGCACCGATAAAGTTACCGATATAGACGATGAGCCAATTGCGGAGAAGCTCACGATGGGTTACTTCGCGGCTCGCCCAGGCCATGACGATGAGATTGTTGCCGGTGAAAAGCTCTGCACCGCCAATCACGACTAAAATGAGGCCAAGTGAAAAGGCGATGCCGCCCAAAAACCGAGTTATGCCGAAACCAAGTTCGCTTCCAGTTACAGTCAGCGTGTAAAACGCTCCGCCTAGCGCAATAAATGCGCCTGCCAAGACGGCAAGCATTAGAACTTGTATAAAGCCAAGCCGGGCTTTTGCAATACCGCTCGCTAGGACTCTTTGCGCTACTTCATTCGGGCTATAAGCATCGATGCCCAGATCCACGGGGTTGGCTGGCATAATTTATGACTCCGATTGAAGGAACTCATAGATATTGTACGCAATGCATTCAGTTATGCAATGGCGTCTTCGGTAGGCGCGGTATGCAGCAGGTCTTGCCTTTATAACCATTTTTCTGTTTAACCGATCACTATGATCAGGATTAATGGCAATATCACGCTGGATGACACGGAAATCACGGAAAGCTTTCTCCGGGCGTCAGGCCCAGGCGGACAGAATGTCAACAAGGTGGAGACAGCGGTCCAATTGCGTTTCAATGCGAAAAACAGCCCCAATCTTCCACCGCATGTTTTTGCACGTCTAAGGGAACTGGCCGGACAGCGGATGACGAAAGATGGGGTGCTTGTCCTCACTGCCAGCGAATACCGCTCTCAGGATCGTAATCGGAAAGCGGCGCTGGAAAGGCTTGTCGATTTGGTTCAGAAAGCGGCGGTCGTTCCCAAATACCGCCGACCAACAAAACCGACATACTCCTCAAAGCTCAAGCGGCTTGAAAAAAAACATCAGCGGGGCGGCATCAAAAAGAACCGGCGGAAAGTCGACCTAGATTAGGGATGAGAATTAGCGTTCGCGATTTTTTCGGCAATGAACTCTTCGGCTTCACTTGCGCTGTTGGTTGATATTAACTCGCCGTCCAATTCGTACATTTCGGCACTCCCTGCCGCCATTTTAATGACCAACGGATATGCTTTGTCATTCGTGATAGTGGCCCCATAAAAATGTTTTATTCCTGAAGTGGTCAACAAGTTATCCAGGTATCTCATATCGTCGAAGGTTAAGATGTTTTCAAAATTTCTGCTGTTGTCGAGTATGCAAAAGAATGAGCTTGATCGGTTTAGGGACAGAAGCTCGTTGTATAAGCCGATTCGTTCTTGCCTTCCAACTTTCCCGACAATCTTTATTTTATGCAGCCGTTCGGATCCAACTTCGTATGTTACATACTCGAAATTGGAAATTGCACCGGATCCGATTATGGCTTTAGCAGTCTCCAAGTCATGGCCCCTTTCTAAAAATCTTCTGCCTTAGCCGCTCTTGCTTCTTTAAATAATAAATACGGTGTTGCTCAAGTCCATATTTCATTTTCATTCGCTTGCCGTTCTTCGCTCCAATCTGCCAAATGGTTTTTACATGCATTCTCCAAGAAGTTGGAATAGTGGGCGCAATCATCTTAATATATCTCATAAATCATTGACTTATTGATAATAATCTATATGTAGGCAGCACGTGTTACATTCGTTTTGACTTGCCTAAATAATCGGTGCGCTGGTTACCTTAGTTATCCCTGACAATGTGATCGTTACGAAAACCGTAGGTCTGCAAGGTGCGGGCCGCGCGTTTCATGTTGCTATAAAGGAATAAAACTATGGCTACTGGTACTGTAAAATGGTTCAACCCGACAAAAGGTTTTGGCTTTATTGAGCCTGAAGATGGTTCAAATGACGCATTTGTTCATATTTCCGCGGTTGAACGCGCCGGGCTTCAGAGCCTGAATGAAGGTCAGAAGGTTTCTTATGATCTTGAAGCCGGCAAGAATGGCAAATCTTCAGCAGAAAATATTACTCTGCTCTAATTTGCGTTAATTGAGAGCCGCCGCCAGCAACAGCTGGCGGCGGCTTTTTTGTGCCATTCTTCTGTCGGGATGGACGGTACTTGGCGCCCTATTTTTGGGTGATCACAATCTCCAGATATTCAGAAGGCACAATGAGAGTGCCGTCGTTGGCGGTATTGAACGTTTCCAATAAATAGAGGATATCTTCGCTTAACGCCTGACGCTGGCCATCGTCCAGAGCATCAAATGCCTTCAAAACGGGTCCGTAATAGGTTCTGAAAACTTCCAGCCAATGCTCTGCCGAGCGGTAACGGAAGGCATAGGCCCTGTTTGTGATATCAATTTTCTCGGCTTTC
>CALEMG010000064.1 GCA_937910835.1 uncultured Alphaproteobacteria bacterium
CAAACATTTACGCGAAGTAATCAAATGGATCGAAACGCGCTCTCCTGTCGAACTGATTGCCATCGGAATCGGCCATGACGTCACTCGTTATTACCAGCAAGCCGTCACGATCATTGACGCCGAGCAACTTGGCGGCGTCATGATGGAACAGCTTGCCGATCTTTTTGATGAGCAGAAACCGGCGACGCGAAAGAAATCCGACCGCTGGTAATATTCCCTATCCCATCAATGTTTTTTTGAAAAAGCCGACACTGCGCTGCCAGGCAAGTTGCGCGTCTGCCTGATCATAACGACCGCCCGACGGGTTGGCGAAGGCGTGATCTGCATCGTACCAGAAAACTTCCGGTGCAGGCTGCTCTGCGAGCTTCATTTGCTCAACAAAGCCATCAACCATTGCCTTGTTGATCCATTGATCCTTTTCGGCAAAATGCCCCATGACAGGACCTTTCAGGGATTTCAGCTGATCCGCCTCTCGCGCAACGCTACCGTAATAGACAATCGTCGCCTCCGTTGGTGCCGCGATGGACGCATTTAGCGCCCAGCCACCGCCAAAGCACCAGCCGATGGTCCCGAGATTATCTGTGGTTTTCTCGTTCGCGCGTGTCCAGGAGACCCATTTTTCAAGGGTTTCAGTCGCCTCGGCGGGTTTAACTGCCTTCATATACTGTCCGGCCTCTTCACGAGTAGTGCCCACATTACCGCCGTAAAGATCAACCGCAACCGCAACATATCCTTCACGGGCCAGTTCCGCTGCAACAGCTTTTATCTGATCATTAAGGCCCCACCATTCATGAACGAGCAGGACAGAGGGTGCGGGCGTTACTTCCGGATAAATGACGGAGGCCGTCACTGATTGTCCGCCATCAAGCTTAATCGTCACATCTTCGGTCATTTCAGCGGCCGCTCTCGCGAGCAATGGATCCGCCAAGATTGCCGCGAGAGGCAGGGTTGCCGCGCCTTTTACGATATCACGTCGTGCATACATCTGAATTCTCCCCAATTGAATATTGTCGCCCCGGTTCCTTATCAGATAGGACGCGTAATTCGTGAGGCAAATTTGACATAAAAAAACGGGTGGGAAAATCCACCCGTTTAATTCTTCATGATCTTCAGATCTGATTTATGCGGAAGCTGCCGCTTTCTTGATCTCGCGTTTTACTCGCTGGGCATTCAGCGACAGATTTGTGTCTCGCGGCTTTAGCAGGAATTTATCGAGACCGCCATTATGCTCAACGGAACGCAGTGCCGATGCCGACACTTTCATGTTGAAGGAGCGGCCAAGCGCATCGGACATCAAACGGACTTCCTGCACATTCGGCAAAAACCGGCGACGGGTTCTGTTCTTGGCGTGGCTGACATTATTGCCGGCCTGAACACCTTTACCTGTCAATTCGCAACGACGTGCCATCCTGGACCTCTATAACCAAATAAATAGGAATGCCGGCGCAAAGCGCCGGACGTGAGGACGCTATTTAAGGAATGACGGCCCATCCGTCAAGCATATTAGGCAGTTATCAGCCTATTTTTCCAAAAAGATTTCCAACAGCTTCTCTGCAGCGGTTGTCGGCGCAATTTGCGCCGCCTTTACGTCCGCTTCCATCTGTTTGATGCGTGCCGCCACAGCCTTGTGGGCCCTAAATCTCGACATCAGGGAATCACCGAGTTCCGACCACATCCAGGCGACAGACTGCTCCCGGCGCTGCTCAGCAAGCTCCGTATCGACGCCGCGTGCATTGCGGTACTTCCCGATTGTCTCCCAGAGCTTATCGATCCCGATTTTATTGAGCGCGGAAACCATCAGGACTTTCGGTCTCCAATTCTTGCTTTTTGGCCGCATCAGGCCAATGGCCCCTTTATATTCTCCCGCTGCCCTTGTGGCCGCCGCTTTCAGGTCTCCATCTGCTTTGTTAATCACGACAATATCCGCAAGCTCCATCACGCCGCGTTTGATACCCTGCAATTCATCCCCGCCCGCTGGGGCAAGAAGAAGGAGGAACACATCAACCATTTCCGCCACGGTCGTTTCCGATTGGCCAACCCCAACCGTCTCGATCAGGATGACATCGAACCCTGCCGCCTCGGTCAGTAACATGGCCTCCCGTGTGCGTCGCGCTACGCCGCCGAGCGACCCTCCTGACGGCGATGGCCGGATAAACGCATTTGAGTCACGGACTAACTCTTCCATCCGTGTCTTGTCACCAAGAATAGACCCGCCGCTTCACTAAAAGGAGAAATCGAAGGTACGCACCGCGACCATATGCCCGACGCCGGTCAGAAGCTTGCCAAACGCCTCGATAAAGGTTGATTTACCGACGCCTGGCGTCCCCGAGATGCCAATGCGGATGGAATTGCCGGTAGTCGGAAGAATGGTGTTCAACAGCGCTTGCGCAGTTGCCCGGTGATCATCCCGCGACGACTCCACAAGTGTGATCGCCCGCGCCAGCGCCCGGCGATCTCCTCGCCGTAATTTCTCTGCTATTCCCTCGGCTTCCGCCGCTATTTTTTGGCCCATTTCATTCATAGCCTTGGGTATGGGAAAATCCCGCGCCTTCGTCAAGTCAATTGAAAGCACTATCGGAATTTAACCGAAGGCCGTATTCTGACACAAAGGATGGGAACAACATGATCAGTAGTATCCAGACGGTCGAGATGCATACCGGCGGGGAACCCCTTCGCATCATTACCGATGGCGTGCCGGTGCCGGAGGGCCATACCCTGCTTGAAAAGCGAGCCTATCTTCGTGACCATGCGGATCAGTACCGGCGGTTTTTGATATTTGAGCCACGCGGCCATAAAGACATGTATGGCGCATTGCTGGTCCCGCCTGACCACTCAGAGGCGGATCTTGCCGTCATCTTCATGCATAATGAGGGGTATAGCACCATGTGCGGCCATGCGATCATGGCGCTCGGTCGCTATGCGTTGGATTACGGTCTGATCGTAAAAGAGGATGGGGAGACGCCGGTGAATATCCAGTGCCCCTGCGGGCTTGTGCGTGCCTATGTTGAGACAGAGAACGGCGTGACGGGTGCCGTTCGTTTTGAGAGCGTGCCCGCGTTCGCCTATAAGCTTGCCCAGTTCGTCGAAACGCGCGAGTACGGGCCGGTTGAGTTGGATATCGGGTATGGTGGCGCGTTCTATGCCATTCTGGATGCCGCGACGCTTGGCCTTAACGTAAGAGCGGCGCGCACACGTGATCTGGTGACAGCGGCGACGCATATCTCTGATGCGGTAAAGGCGCAAATCCCGATCACCCATCCGGAGGAGGCGGACCTCGGATATCTTTACGGTACTATTCTTACCGATGGCGGCAACGGTCGTACCGGCAGCCCGAGCGCAAATATTTGCGTTTTCGCCGATGAGCAGGTTGACCGCAGCCCGACCGGATCGGGGGTCACCGCACGCATGGCTCTTGCCGCCACGCGGAATGAAATGAAGCCCGGTGAAACCTGCCAGTTCGAAAGCGTGACCGGCGCAATCTTCAACGGGAAGATCGCAAGCGAGACTAAAGTTGGACCTTATAATGCCGTGACGGTTGAGGTGGCGGGCCGCGCCCATTATTCTGGCACGGCAGAATTTACCTTCGAGGACGGCGATCCGCTCGGCGGTGGATTTCTCCTTCGATAATCTAGTAAAGGAAATTAAGGGGTCATGGACAAAGTCGATCTGAAAGCCGAGGCGGACAAGGCACTCAAGAAAGCTTATTCTCCCTATTCCAAATTCAAGGTCGGGGCCGCCATCCTGACAGAAGCCGGCAACCTCTACACCGGCTGCAACGTCGAAAATGTCTCCTACGGCCTCACGATCTGCGCGGACCGCACCGCCATTACCCGCGCGGTCGCGAATGAGGGTCCCGGCATGAAACTTCGCGAGGTGTTCGTTGCTAACCGCAACGCGAACGGAGTTTCCGTCCCCTGCTCCCCTTGCGGGGCTTGCCGCCAGTTTATTGCCGAATTCGCATCGCAGGACACTCGGGTTCATTATGCCGGCGAAAGCGGAGAGGTGACCAAATCGGTAAGCGAGTTACTGCCCGACGGATTTAGGTTTTAATCAATCTTACCCGCGCCCGCGATAGGTCGGCACCCCCTGATCGGGAAGCCAGACATCGGCAAGCGGCGCGCCCGTCTGCCAGAAAACATCAATCGGGATGCCACCGCGCGGATACCAGTACCCACCAATCCGGAGCCAGCACGGTGCGAGTAAATCGACAATGCGCTTACCTATCATCACCGAGCAATCCTCATGAAAAGCACCGTGATTGCGGAAGGATGTCAGGAAAAGCTACAGTGCATGAGATTCAACCAGCCATTGATCCGGCACATAGTCGATCACCAGATGCGCAAAATCCGGCTGCCCCGTCATGGGACAAAGTGAAGTGAACTCCGGCGCGGTAAAGCGGACGAGATAATGCACACCTGCCTGCCCATTGGGAACGCGCTCCAGCACCGCTTCCTCCGGGCTCTGTGGCTGCTCGACATCCTTACCCAGCTGAGTGAGGCCGCTGACATCCGTTCCGGCCATTCACCGCGCTCCTTCAAATCCAGAAATGAAGCTCGTGATATTTGCGCCAAGGAAATCGCGGTTATAGCCCCCTTCCTGCACCAGAACCGTCGGCAAGTTTAGCTTCGCAATACGCGCCGCGATGCGTCCAAAGCCTTCCGTCGTGATGGAAAGCCCGATCAGCGGGTCGCCCTCAAACGCATCAAGGCCCAGCGCGATAAAGAGAACATCCGGCGCATAGGCGCGAAGTGCTGTCATGGCCGCCTCCATCTGGTCGAGAAAGGCATCATCTGCCGTTTCCGGAGCGATAGGAAGGTTCAGGTTATACCCCTCTCCTGCACCCGTTCCGCGCTCATGCTCGTAGCCGGAAAAGAAAGGATAGAAATCTGTCGGATCGCAATGCGTGGAAATCGTAAAGACATCCGCGCGGTCATAGAAAATACCCTGCGTGCCATTGCCGTGATGCACATCCACATCCAGGATTGCGACACGGTTCACTGTCCGGCGCGCATAATCCGCAGCGATGGCGATATTGTTAAGAAAGCAAAATCCTCCCGCCTGATCCTTGAAGGCGTGATGCCCTGGCGGACGGCAAAGCGCATAGGCCGAGAGGTTGTCTTTCAGATTTGAAAGCACATAGTCCGTCGCCGTCAGCGCGACATTGCTCGAAGCAACCGCCGCCTCCCATGTCGCCGGGCCAATGGGCGCGGAAATATCGGTTGTATAGAAGCCAACCTCACCGATAAGCCCTTTCGGCATGGAGGACATATAGCGCCCCGGGTGAATATTGGGGAGCACTTCCTCCCCGCCCATTCCACCGGAATGCCAGCGCTTGTAAATCGTTTCGAGAAAATAGAGATAGCCCGGTGTATGCACCGCCGCGCGTGGGGATGGGCCGAAATCCTGCGGCGCTATAATTTCATGTCCGGCCCCTTTCAGGCTCTTGAGCAGCGCCTCCGCCCGACCGGGCACTTCCTGCGGCTCGTGAAACGCCCCACCTTTAAAATAGGTTTTCGGATCATGCTTAGCATGATCGGGACTAAAAATAATTTTCATGAATGGCTCCCTGTTACCA
Organism: uncultured Alphaproteobacteria bacterium; assembly: GCA_937910835.1. Taxonomy (GTDB): domain Bacteria; phylum Pseudomonadota; class Alphaproteobacteria; order Sneathiellales; family Sneathiellaceae; genus Sneathiella. The sequence continues at coordinate 5,576 of CALEMG010000064.1, forward strand.
ATATCCTTTTAGCAACTATCATACTGACAAATTTCCCAAAAATGATAGAATATTCGCGTTTGACCGTGATGGGAATCAGTATCGTAACTTATGACGTTGATGAGTTGCATAAAATCAGTATTGCCACAGGCGCTGGCTCCAATAATGATCAGCGCGTTTCTCTTTATGCCCGGGATCGCCTTCGGGGAGATTGATCGCGTGCTGGTCGATAAATCGCAGCGCAAAATGTTTCTTTATAAGGAAAATGAAATTGTCCGCCAGTATACAATCGCGCTTGGCGGTATTCCCAAAGGCCATAAACAACAGGAGGGTGATCAGAGAACGCCCGAAGGCGTCTATGTGCTGGACTATGTGAACGAAAAATCGACCTTCCATCGGTCTATGCATATCAATTATCCCAACGCATCGGACAAGCAGGCGGCGGCGAAGCGCGGCGTCGATCCGGGCGGCATGATCATGGTTCATGGCCAAAGAAATGGCGCTGGCATGCTCAGCGGCCTTATGCAGCTGTTCGATTGGACCGACGGCTGCATCGCCATCAGCAACTTCGAGATGGATGAATTCCTCTCCCTCGTCCCCGTGGGAACGGAGATCGAGATCAGGTGGTAACGACGGCGGCTTAGGCCGCCTTTCGCTGTTTGCGGATCAGTTCGAGGACCTCTGCGGCGGCTTTCGGGATGTTGGTTCCAGGACCGTAGATAGCAGCAACACCGGCATTATAGAGCGCGTCATAATCCTGCGCCGGGATAACCCCGCCACAGACAACAAGGATATCCTCCGCGCCCTGTTTCTTGAGTTCGTCAATGATTTGCGGGACCAATGTCTTATGGCCCGCTGCCTGGGATGAAATGCCGATGACATGGACGTCGCTCTCGATGGCGTCTTGCGCGGCTTCCGCCGGCGTTTGGAAAAGCGGCCCGACATCAACGTCAAAGCCAATATCTGCGAAGGCCGTGGCGATTACCTTGGCACCGCGATCATGACCGTCCTGACCAAGCTTTACCACCAGCATACGTGGGCGGCGCCCTTCTTCGCGGGCGAAAGATTCGATATCTTCGCTGATTTTCATAAAGCCCTCATCTCCTTCATAGGCCGCGCCGTAGACACCGGAAATGGAGCGGATTTCTGCCCGGTGACGGGTGAATACCTTTTCCATGGCGTCTGAAATCTCGCCGACGGTAGCGCGCGCGCGCGCCGCATTCACACAAAGCTCCAACAGATTCTCCGTGCCTTCTGCTCCTTTCGTCAAGGCTTGCAGCGCGGCAGTGCAGGCGGCATCGTCTCTGCTACTCCGGATTTTTTCAAGTCTGGCGACCTGCTGACGGAGAACCTCCGTATTATCGACGTCGAGAATTTCAATATTGCTGTCATCTTTGTCAATCCTGTATTTGTTGACGCCGACAATGACTTCCTCGCCGCGGTCGATGCGTGCCTGGCGGCGGGCTGCAGATTCTTCAATCCGGAGCTTCGGCATGCCGCTCTCGACCGCTTTGGTCATGCCGCCCATTTCCTCGACTTCCTCAATCAGTTTCCAGGCTTCCGCCGCAATGGAATTAGTCAGGCTTTCCACATAGTAGCTGCCACCAAGCGGATCGATCACATTCGGAACACCCGTCTCTTCCGCGAGAATAAGCTGCGTGTTCCGAGCAATACGGGCTGAGAAATCCGTGGGCAGAGCAATCGCCTCATCAAGCGCGTTGGTATGCAGGCTCTGTGTGCCGCCAAGAACCGCGGCCATGGCTTCGTATGCCGTACGGATCACATTGTTGTAAGGGTCCTGCTCGGTCAGGCTGACGCCGGACGTCTGGCAATGGGTGCGTAGCATCAGGGAGCTTTGGTTCTGTGGCTCAAATTTCTGGATCATTTTCGCCCAGAGCATTCTTGCCGCGCGCAGCTTGGCAATTTCCATAAAGAAGTTCATGCCAATAGCGAAGAAGAAGCTGAGGCGTGGCGCGAAATCATCAATTTTCAGGCCCGACGCCATGGCCGCACGTGCATACTCCAGCCCGTCGGCGAGGGTGAAGGCAAGCTCTTGCACTTGCGTCGCGCCGGCTTCCTGCATGTGATAGCCGGAAATGGTGATGGTGTTAAAGCGCGGCAGCTTGTCGGAGGTATAGCCGATGATATCTCCGATAATCCTCATGCTCGGTGCTGGCGGAAAGATATAGGTGAAGCGGACACTGAACTCATTCAGGATATCATTCTGAATGGTGCCGGAAAGCTGCTCTGGCTTTACCCCCTGCTCTTCCGCCGCGACGATATAGTTCGCCAAAATCGGCAGGACCGCGCCGTTCATCGTCATGGAAACGGACATCTGATCAAGCGGGATGCTATCGAACAGGATCTTCATATCCTCTACGCTGTCGATGGCCACACCGGCCTTGCCGACATCGCCAACAACGCGTGGATGATCCGAATCATAGCCGCGATGAGTGGCAAGGTCGAAGGCGACGGAAAGTCCCTTCTGCCCGGCGGCAAGGTTACGGCGGTAGAAGGCGTTTGATTCTTCGGCTGTCGAAAAGCCAGCGTATTGGCGGATCGTCCAGGGACGGTTGGCGTACATGGTTGCCCGGACACCGCGTTGGAACGGCGCGATACCCGGCAGAGCGCCCTCCAATTCCATCCCTTCCAGATCGGCGGCCGTGTAAAGCGGCTTGACGGTAATTCCTTCGGGCGTCTCCCAATTCAGTTCATCCAGCTTACGGCCGCGGAGTTCTTTTTCCGACAGCTTTTCCCAGTCCTGAAATGTTTGTTTTGGAAAATCGCCCATAATTTCTTATCCTTTTTATCCCGCAACACAATAAGCACGGTACAGTCGATAGCTTATTCAGGCCGGGAGCTATATCATAGAATTGCAAAAATACCAAACGAGCGTTAGCTTTACGTGTTGTCGAACAATATTTGACGCATCAAAATAAGTTTTTCTTTTTCCAATAATGCGAATTTCTGCCCGGAAGGCGAGACATTTTTGACATAATGCCTACATATAAAACGCACTACGATATGCCATGCTGTGTAAGATTTTCCTGTTCGCAGAAGGATGGCTGCGTATAAAATAAATATGGGGACGTTATCTGCCTCATCCACAAATCAGGTTTGCAATGCGCCCTACGTCCCCCAGCAATTTTAAAACAGGTCAGGTGACGGCCATTCTGGGCCCCACCAATACCGGCAAGACGCATCTCGCAGTAGAGCGAATGATGGGGCATGCGGACGGGATCATTGGCCTTCCGCTAAGGTTGCTCGCGCGGGAAGTCTATGGACGTGTCGTCGCCCAAAAAGGTGCGGCAAACGTGGCTCTTGTCACGGGCGAAGAAAAAATCATTCCGCCGCAGGCCGCCTACTTTATCTGTACTGTGGAGGCCATGCCGCTGGATCGTGGATTTGAATTTCTGGCCGTGGACGAGATTCAGCTTGCCGAAGACCCGGAACGCGGACACATCTTCACGGATCGTCTTCTCTATGCACGCGGCCGCGAAGAAACCCTCTTTTTGGGCGCAGAGACGATCCGGCCCTGGATCAAGCGCCTGATCCCGGAAGCGTCCTACATCTCCCGACCGCGATTTTCAAAGCTTGTCTATCGGGGTGCAAAAAAGATATCACGCTTACGGCCGCGCACGGCGATTGTCGCCTTCTCGTCAAACGATGTATATGCCATTGCCGAACTGGTCCGGCGTCAACGTGGCGGTGCGGCTGTGGTGATGGGTGGCCTCTCGCCCCGCACCCGCAATGCCCAGGTGGAGCTTTATCAGTCTGGCGACGTTGATTATCTGGTCGCAACAGATGCCATCGGCATGGGCCTCAATATGGATATCGACCATGTCGCCTTTGCAGGTACCGTTAAATATGACGGAGCTTTATCCCGCCGCCTCCGCCCGGCGGAGTTCGCTCAAATCGCCGGACGTGCCGGACGCCATATGAACAACGGTAGCTTTGGCACCACCGCCAATGTCGACCCCTTGGAAGATGACCTGATCGAAAAAATCGAAAGTCATAATTTCGACGCAGTTAGTCAGATACGATGGCGCAATCTGGATCTCGAATTCACGACAACTCGCGATCTTTTAAGGTCACTTGAGACACTGCCCGGTATTGACGGAATGGTCTCGCCGCGGGAGCCGGATGACTATAATGCGTTCAAGACGCTGATCAAGGATGAGGAGGTACGCCGCCATTCACAGTCTATGCTTGGCGTCCGTCAGTTATGGCAGGTCTGTCAGGTGCCGGATTTTCGCAAAACGATGCATGATGTTCATGTCCGTCTGCTGCGGGAAATATTTATGCATCTGCAGGGGCCGACCGGAAAACTCCCGCCGGACTGGGTTGCCGGACATCTGAAAAGCCTGAAGAAAATCGATGGCGATATAGACACACTTTCAACACGTATTGCCCATACGCGCACTTGGACGTATATTTCCCATGTTTCCGATTGGATGGACGACTATAAATACTGGCAGGAAACGGCGAGAAATATCGAAGATAAATTGTCGGACGCTCTGCATGAACGCCTGACGCAAAGATTTGTAGACAGACGCACCGCGATGTTGGTGCGAAAACTGAAAGACCGAAGTCAATTGGAAGCACAGATTAGCGAGACCGGGGAAGTCCATGTTGAAGGACATTTTCTGGGCACCCTCTCAGGTTTGAGATTTAACGCCGATACCAGCCTGAATAACACCGAAGCCAGAACGCTCCGAAATATCGGAAACAAGGCTGTCGCAGCGGAGATTGCGGCGCGGGCCGCGCAGCTTGCAACTGCGCAAGACGCCGACATTACCCTCGACCCGCAAGGAAAGCTGATATGGCAGGAGACGGCCGTGGCGAGCCTCGCCAAGGGCGATACGGTATTGAAACCGCGTGTCCAGCTGCTGGCGAGCGAACAATTGAACGGCAGCGCGCAGGATGCGGTCTCCAAACGGCTGAGCGACTGGATTACAGCCCAGATCGAGACGCGCCTAAAACCTCTTGTGCAACTCGAAACGCTGCCGCTCACCGGCGCCGCCCGCGGCATTGCCTTTCAGGTTAGCGAAAACCTGGGCGCCATGCCCCGCTATAAGCTTGGTGATCAGATTCGCCTTCTGGAGAAAAAAGATTACGGCCGATTAAAATTTGGCAGCATTCGAGTGGGGTACGAGCATGTCTTTATGCCGATCCTGTTAAAGCCCGACCCAACGGCTCTTCGATGCCTTTTATGGGCAATTTATCAGGAGCGCGGCGAAATCCCACCAGTTCCGCCCGCCGGCCGGGTGTCATTCGAAACCGACGGCAAGCTGCCCTGGACCTACTATCTAACGGCGGGCTACGCGGTTTTTGATAAGCTGGCGGTTCGCGTAGATATGCTGGACCGACTTGCTGGACTGTTGCGCCGAGCTTCTCGCGGCTTGCTCGAAGAAACGGAGCAACACAACAAGAAGGCACAGGAGGCAAGCGAAACTCCATCTGCGCCACAAGAAGGGACAGCAACCGAAACGAACGCTAAAGATGGCGATACGGAAAAGGTAGAGGAACTTCCGGAAACAACAGCAACGACGGAGACGAAAGTAGCATCTCCTACTCTCGCTCCTGAGCCGACTGCGGAAGAGAACCAAGCGGTCCCTGAGGTATTTGAATCGCAGAGTGAGGCACCAGTGCCAGATACACCGGCGAAAGCCTCTGCTGAAAAACCGCTCTCCGCCGCTGATACGCCGCAGGAAGAAAAGCCTGCTGCGGCGGATACGAAAACACAGAAGAAGGACCGGCCACGCAACCTGCCGTTCAAGCCAACGCATGAGATGCTCTCCCTCGTCGGGACCACGCGGGAGCAGTTCTCGCTCATTCTTGATAAGTTGGGATATGTGGGTGAAGGCGAAGGCGAGGACCTGACTTATCGCCGGAAATCCTTCAAGAAGAAAAAGAAAGGCCCGAAACCGGATCGTAAAGATAGGCCACAGTCACATGCGAAAGGCTCCCAGAAAGCCGGAAATAAGCGCCCAGCACAGCCGCGACCCCAGCCAAAGC
>CALEMG010000065.1 GCA_937910835.1 uncultured Alphaproteobacteria bacterium
CATCCCCGGTCGTCAAGCCCAGAAGCCCAAGGGAGGCTTCGTTGAGCATATCGACCAGCGCCTGCGTATTGCTTGATCCTTCCTGGATTTGCCCGGTCAGGCCAAGACGAGACGCATCCTTCAGGCTACCTTCCACAACCGTATTGATGAACATCGCCATACTGAGTTCAATAATCCCGACCAGCACTAGAATCATCACAGGCGCAATCATCGCCAGTTCAACCGCCGTCGCGCCAAGGGTATCCTGTGCAAATGCTTTCAGGATTCTGCGTTTTAGAAGCTTACCTATCGTCATCGCCAAACGACCCTCTTGCAAAAATAAGCAAGAGAGTAGCGAATAGGCCTTAAAGCCCGGTTAAGAACTAGAAACAACTTGGGTAAAATTCGCGGTAAAGACGGCCCGGATACGGACGTTTTCTCAGGCTTCCCCGCCGAAACGCGCTTCCCATGCGGCAACTTCGTCATCAGAAATCTTGCGAAATAAAACTTCCGGAATTTCGAAGCCATGGCCGGGTTGCAGGATCTGCAACTCTGTCATCATATCACCTTCGATCCAGTCATCTGCGCTAAGCGCCAAACCAAGGCAGGCGGCCATTTTCTGTGCCGCATTGGGGATCACCGGCGCACTTAACACCGCGAAGACACGAATCAGATTGATGGCGATACGTAAAGATTGCGCCGCCGCTTCCGGATCTGTTTTAAACGCGGTCCAAGGTGCCACCTCAGTCAGATATTCATTGCCGAGGGCCCAGATCGCGCGCAGTTCCTGCATGGCTTTCCGGATCTGCATATCCGCCATATGGGTACTATAGGCCGCGAGCCGCTCGGTCAGCGCCTTGGCAAGCTCCTTCTCCGCTGCACCCGCCTCCCCACCAGCCGGCAGTTGATCACCGAACTTGGAAGAACAGAACTTTAGCGTCCGGTTGACAAAATTACCGAGGATATCGGCAAGATCCTTGTTAACTGTTCCGGCAAAACCGTCCCAGGTGAAGCTCGCGTCCGAGGTTTCCGGCGCATTCGCAAGCAGGTAATAACGCCAGTAATCGGACGGCAGGAGCTCGACGGCGTCGGACATGAAAATACCGCGCTTCTGACTCGTGGAAAACTTGCCACCGTAGTAGTTCAGCCAGTTGAAACCCTTTATATAATCAACCATCGTCCAAGGCTCGCGACTGCCGATCAGAGTGCCCGGGAAGGTAACTGTATGGAACGGCACATTATCCTTCGCCATCACCTGCACATAGCGCACATCATCCGCTTCATACCACCAGGATTTCCAATCACGATTATCGGGGTCCTCATCGGCCCATTCCTTGGTCGCCGCGATATATTCGATCGGCGCGTCGAACCAGACGTAATAGACCTTGTCCTCCATGCCCGGACGATCAACCGGCACGCCCCATTTGAGATGCCGCGGTCATGCAAGCCTTCGTCCAGCCATTTGAGCGCGATAGAGGAAACCAGAACCGGCCAATCCTGATGGCGGTTGACCCAGACACGAATTTCATCGGCGAGTTTCGATTGCAACAAGAAGAGATGCTTGCTTTCGCGGATTTCCAGGTTCGTGCTGCCCGAGACCGCCGAGCGGGGCTCCAGAAGGTCCGTCGGATCCAGCAGCCGGGTGCAGTTCTCGCACTGATCGCCGCGCGCCTTGTCATAGCCGCAATGCGGGCAGGTTCCCTCGACATAGCGGTCAGGCAGGAAACGGCCATCATCAATGGAATAGACCTGGCGCGTCACCCGCTCATCGATAAAGCCGTTTTCGAGAAGCTTCTGGCCGAAATGCTGGGTCAGTTCCTTGTTCTGCTGCGAGGAAGAGCGGCCGAAATAATCGAAGGTGAGGTCGAAGGCAGCGCCGAGATCAGCCTGAACCTGATGCTGTTCCGCACAGAACTCCGCGACATCCTGCCCTTTTTCACGGGCGGCGAGCTCAGCGGGCGTACCATGCTCATCCGTCGCGCAGATAAACAGCACTTCCTCGCCGCGGGCACGTAAATACCGCGCATAGAGATCAGAGGGCAACATCGAGCCAATTAGATTTCCCAGATGCTTGACACCATTGATATAGGGTAAGGCGGAGGTAATAAGGTGACGGGTCATCTTGGCGGCTGCTTCCTCAAACTTCTTGCGATCTATTCCTGATTGCGCTCTTTTACAGGAAGTTGCAAAGCGGGGCAAAGCAAACATGCAGCGCCTATTGAATTAGACCCGGAACTGCCTATTCTGAAGAGATGATTCCGCTCAATACCCATCATACCGTCTGTCGCTACGGTCAGCAGACGATTAACAGAAAGCGATGGATACTCCTGAAACAGAGCCCCTTAAAAATTGCCAAAAAGGCATTTGCCGCCGCCTCACTCAGTGTCGTCTTCACGCTGTTAAGCGGTACGGCCATTCAGGCGAAAGATCTTATTGGGGCGGAGAAAAACTATATCGCCGTCAGTTCCGAACTCCTCGCCGATATTGCGCAAAAAACCGGCGTCGGCTATGTCGAACTGCGCGTGGTGAATCCGCTGCTCGATCCTTGGGATATCCGGAAAGGCGAGACCATCCTTATCCCTGATCGTCATATCCTTCCGCTTGGACTGAAAGAGGGGTTCACGGTCAATATTGGCGATATGCGCCTCTATTACAGCGATGCGTCGGGGGATGA
>CALEMG010000066.1 GCA_937910835.1 uncultured Alphaproteobacteria bacterium
CGAGGCACAATTTCATCCAAAGGAGTTTGCACCAGCGTTTAATCTGGTCAGTGCGGCTGGATACAAGACGACGAGTCATGCCGGGGAATTCGGCAGCCCGGAGAGTGTTCGCGCCAGCCTGGAACCTCTGCCCATCAGCCGCTTGGGGCATGGGGTGCGAGCGATTGAAGACGCGCCGCTCGTTGCGGAAATTGCAGAACGCGGCATTCCGCTGGAGCTATGCCCGGGAAGCAATATCGCCACAGGTCTTTACAGCGACAGAGCCGTCCATCCCTTTCGGGCCCTGATGGACGCGGGGTGCATTGTAACGCTTAACTCGGATGACCCGCCGTTCTTTGCCACCTCCATCGGTCATGAATACGATGAAGCGGCCCGGAATTATCAGCTATCCGAAACCGAGCTTGAAATGATCACTCGAAATGCAATTCTCGCGGCCTTCTGTGACGATGCGCTGAAGGAAGAATTGCTCGCGAAAATCTAAACTTATTCCTTTTTGGCGGTCGCCGCGTCCTGTTTCGTGTCGTCAAGCTTGATATCCACATTCGGATTGGCCTTGTTAAACCGCTCCAACACTTCTTCTGTAATATCCATGCCCGGATTAAAGAACACGGTTTTGGCCCTATCGACCCCGAGATTAACGCCTTTTTCCTTGCTCACATCTGCGGCAAGGCGAACGATGATTTCACGAAAGCGCAGACGAATGCCAACCAGCACTTCGTTCATTTTACCATTAATTACCTGAAATTCGCGTTGCAGGTTTTGCCGCTGAACGTTCAATTCCGAAAGTTTCTTTTGGTAGGCATCCGGAGATAAAATAGCTCGCTGTTTATCAAGCGCTTCTTTTTCAGCCAGCAGGGCATCACCGCGTTTGTTCAACTCATCCACTTTGGTTTTCAGGAGAGCCTTAACATTTTCCTCCGCCTTTTTGGAGGGCTCTGATGCCTGCAAGATATAATTGATATCAATGATAGCAACGACAGCTTCCGGTATTTTGGACTGGGCGTGAGCGAGAGAGGATCCTTGCAAATTCTGCGTCAAAGCAACAGCGGAAAAAACAAGCCCGATAGCAACCGCCCGAATTATTTTTGTCAATGGTCTCTCCGGAAAAATGGGGATTTCATTTCAGCTTCATAACATTGCCCGTCAAATAAATCCAGAACCGTCATGACAGGCACCTGTTCCCAGAATGTGTGAAATAGGTATGAAAAAAGGCGAAACCGTGATTTCGCCCTTTTCTCGATCCTTATCTCACGATAAATCCGGCACGCGGGAAATGGATAATTACTTCTCCCACAATATCGTTCTTATGGCGGATGGCGATCTCCCGGCGATTGAGAGTAACGAGTTCTCCTGAAACGGGAACACGGCCTGTATCATTTGGCATCACAGCTACCTGATCTCCAGCCTTCTGCTCTTCATTTGTCCCAATGCTGCCGCTATAATCCGAGACATCATCATTTTTCGCAATTTCCAGGGCGTCTGCCGCACTGATCTCGGTGGAAGTTCCTTCACCGAATGCAGAAATTCTCTCCACCCAAGCCCGTAGTTTTGGAAACTCTTCCAAAATTTCCTTCACCGCTGGCGCCCGCCCAGCAAAGCGCACAGTATAACAAAGGTTGAAATCGACGAGGCTAGCGTCAGCTCCCAGCAAATAATCACGACCGTCAGCAAGGCCTTGTTCCGCCCAGTCCATCATGGCCGCGAACTGCTGAAGAGAGACAGGGAGTGCGGCTTTCATTTTCTCGATATTTATGCTCCCACCGGAATACTCCATCCGGTCTTTGACAAACTCCGGGGGCATCTGCTCACCAAAGGTTCCAAAAACAATCGCCGCCGCCGTACCGAAAAGCAGCTTATCCGTCCAGAAGCTCGTGCCCCAGCCTAGGAACTGGCTGCCCCCCGGAAACAAAGTGGGAGTTGGATACCGCTCTTCAAGTTCCCGAATGATGATCTGCGTATCACAGTAAATATGGGCGCCAGACTGCATGACCGGCGTTTTTCGATATCCGCCGGTTAGCGGCATGAGTTCCGGTTTAGGCATCATGCGGGGGATTTGCACAGACTGCCAGCTCACCCCCTTAAAACCGAATATCATCCTGACTTTCTCAGCATAAGGTGATGCATCATAGTGATGAAACACAAGGTCCGACATGTTATTTTCCTTCCATTATTAGACTGCCTTTAACGCCCCGGTTTTCGAACAAGCTCATCCGTCCCAAATTTCCACATACTCGTCAATCGACTCCTCCTGCAGGACCGGCATCCGCTCAGCTGTTCCCAAATAGAGAAATCCAACGATCTGATCCGATTCCGACGCTCCAAGAGCGGCATTAACGTTCGGATCGAAACATGTCTTTCCAGTTCGCCAGATGCCCGCATATCCCAATGCATGCGCCGCGAGCATAATATTTTGCGCGGCCGCCCCTGCGGAGAGTATTTGCTCCACATTCGGTACTTTCGGGTGGGCCTCGACCCTGGCAATGACGGCAATGACCATGGGCGCTCGTAATGGCTTGCCCCGCTCCTTTTGAAGCATGGGTTCCGTTGCATCAGAATCACGCGCCTTCAGGGCCTCCTCGAAAATGCGACCGAGCTTCTCCCTTGCGGCACCTTCGATCACGATGAAACGCCACGGGTGGAGACGGCAATGATCAGGCGCACGAACGGCCGCCTTAATCATTGTCTTCAGGTCTTCTTTTCCGGGAGCCGGTGTCGTCAGCATTGCTGAAGATTTACGCGTTACCAATGCTTCTATGGCATCC
>CALEMG010000067.1 GCA_937910835.1 uncultured Alphaproteobacteria bacterium
CATTGTCTTCATCCACGGCTCCAAGTTCCCACTCAAGGCACCGCGCAGTCTCGCGATCAGGGAGATACCGCCATCAGGGACCGGTTTGTCATCCTGAATGACAATGATGTCGGTGATCAGGATGTCGAACCTTTCCTGTGAGATCAGCGCAAAAGCCTCGGTCGCGGAGCGGCAAGGCGTTACGGTATGGTTCTCCGCTGTCAAAAGTTCATCCAGAACCGTTGCGAGGTCCTCGTCATCTTCCATCAAGAGAATTTTAGCCAAGATCTACTCCAACGGGTTATGAAGTCTGAAGTGCGGTCGTATCTTTGGTTACAAGCAACCAAAAGACGCGAATTTCGATGTATGCGGAATAAATCACGGCATATCTCGCGATTTATTGTGCTTCCCATTCAGGGCATCGGCAAGGACCTCTGCAAGCTCCGCAGGCGGACAGGGTTTCTGCAGAAGCGGAGCCACCACATCCCCCATTTCCGACGACGTAAACCCGGTGTAACCGGACATGTAAATAATCGGCAGGTCGGGGCGCTTCTCCCGCACCCGGTTTGCCAGTTCGAAACCGCCAATTCCGCCGGGCATGACGATGTCCGTCAGCAGAAGATCGGCCTCGGCCCCGGCTTCGATCAGGTCCAGCGCTTCCTTCCCCGACCGCGCTGACAGACTTCTGAATCCAAGCTCGTCGATCAGATCTTCCATAACCTGGAGCAGGCTGGACTCGTCTTCAACCAGAAGGATGGTCTGTCCATTCCCACGACGCAGCGGCAAACGTGTCATCGGCTCTTCCCGTTCATTCCCGACCGTGCCACGCGGCAACACAAGTCTGATCGTGGTGCCGAAGCCCGGCTCCGAATAGATACGCAGTTCACCATCCGATTGCTGGATGAACCCATAGACCATGGACAAGCCCAAACCGGTGCCGGAATTCGTGTCCTTGGTGGTGAAAAATGGATCGATGGCGCGGCTCTTGATCTCGTCCGTCATCCCGGGTCCGTCATCCGTCACGGAGATCTCGACATACCTGTAGGCGCGCGCGTCACGGCGGGCCACATCCTCGGCATGTTCTTCCCGCATACCTTGAGTAATATAGGCGTGCAAATCCTCGCGCCGCAGCGCAAGGTCGGCATCGACCTCATCGATGGCGCGGGCCTTGATGATGATTTTGCTACCCTTCCCACTGCGCATGATCGCGTCGCGGCTGTTCAGCACGAGGTTAAGCAAGGCGTTGTCGAGCTGTCCGTGGTCGCAATAAACCAGAAGTTTCGGATCCGGATCCAGGAAAGTGATTTCAAGCGTATCTTCAATTGCCGGGCGCACCAGCACCTCGAATTCCGTGAATGTCTCGCTCAGCGCGCGGGACTTCGCCAAACCCGGTTGCCGCTTGGCAACGGCCAGCAATCGACCAGTGAGGTCGCGGCCCCTTTCCACCGCACTGAGGGCAGTTTTCAGAACCCGGTCCGATCTTTCAGAGATATTGTCCGAACGGGTGAGCTGCATCGC
>CALEMG010000068.1 GCA_937910835.1 uncultured Alphaproteobacteria bacterium
GTTCAAGGCGGTGATCTTCCGCCGCACCTCGAAGCAGGTGAAGAATGAGGGCGGGCTGTGGGATGCTTCCGCCGCGCTCTATGGTGCCATCGGCGGCCGGGCGAAAGAGAGTGAGATCTCCTGGAAGTTTCCAAGCGGAGCCTCCATCAGCTTCGGCCATCTGGAGCATGAGAAGAACAAATATGACTGGCAGGGATCGGAGCTGGCCTTTATCGGCTTTGATGAACTTACCCATTTCACCGAGAGTCAGTTTTTCTATCTGTTGAGCCGCAACCGTTCCACCGGGCGGGCGCGGCCTTATGTGCGGGGAACTTGCAATCCCGATGCGGATAGTTGGGTCGCCGATTTTATCCGCTGGTGGATCGACCCGGAGACGGGCTACCCGATCCCGGCGCGGTCCGGCAGGCTCCGCTGGTTCGTCCGCGATGAAGATAGCCTGATCTGGGGCGATGACAGAACCGCGCTAGAAACGGCGCATCCGGGACAGGTGGCCAAGTCGGTCACCTTTATCGCTGCCTCTATTGAGGATAACCAGATCCTGATGGAGCGGGACCCGGGCTATCGCGCCAATCTTGCCGCGCTCTCCTCGGTGGATCGGGAGCGGCTCTTGAAGGGCAACTGGAAAATTCGGCCCGCTGCGGGTGCCTATTTTCGCCGTAGCTGGTTTCCGGTTGTCCCGGCGGCACCGGTAGAGGCGCGACGGGTGCGCGGTTGGGATCTGGCGGCCAGCCATAGGGAGGCCGGAGTATCTCCCGACTGGACCGTCGGCGTGCGCCTCGCCCGGGATGCGGGCGGTGTTTTCTATGTGGAGCATGTGGAGCGGTTGCAGGGCACACCGAACGAAGTGGAAAGCGCCATTCGCAATCTTGCGGAAAGTGATGGGCGGGAGACGGAAATCGCCTTGCCGCAGGATCCGGGGCAGGCGGGCAAAGCGCAAAAGCAGGCACTGATCCGGTTGCTCGCGGGCTTCCGGGTGAAAAGCCAGCCCGTGACCGGCAGCAAGATCGTCCGTGCCATGCCCTTGTCGTCGCAGGCCGAGGCGGGAAATGTGAAGCTGGTTGAGGGTCCGTGGAATGCGGATTTTCTGGCTGAATTAGAGAATTTTCCAACCGGGCGCCATGACGATCAGGTCGATGCGGTTTGCGAGGCGTTTAATGCGTTCACTCAATATAGTCAGAAATTACAACAGGATATGTACTCATGAACGACCCTTCCACATCCTCCCAGCTATATGATGCGATGGCGATGCGCTGGGCGCTACCGAAGGCGCTGATGGGCGGGACGCTGGCCATGCGGGCGGCGGGCACACGATATCTGCCGCGCCATCCGGCGGAGAACAGCGCTATCTATGCAGAGCGGGCGAGCCGATCAGTGTTGCGCAATCATTTCCGCCGCACCGTGACCAAACTGGTTGGTCGCATCTTCGCGGAGCCTTTGATTATCTCCGAGGATATGCCAGACGAACTGGTCGCGATTTTGCGCAATATCGATCTGGTCGGGCGCGGCCTCAATGTCTTCGCTCGCGACTGGTTCGAGGACGCGATGGTCTCCGGCCTCTCCCATGTGCTGGTGGATTTTCCGGCGGCGGCGGGCGGGCAGTCGCTCGCCGAGGAACGCGAAAATGGCGCGCGGCCCTACGCCGTGCATGTTCGGGCAGATCAGTTGATTGCTGCGCAGTGGGATAGCCGTGGCGGGGACAAGGTACTCACACAAATCCGCGTTCGCGAAAAAGCGCTCCGGTACCACGGGTTTGAGGAGGTGGAAGAGGAGCAAATCCGTGTGATCGAGCCGGATCACTGGCGCCTCTATCGGCAGGACAAAAAGGGTGTCTGGCAAGAGGCAGAGGCGGGAGAGAATACGCTGGGACGTATTCCGTTGGTCACGCTTTACACCGCGCGGACGGGATTTTTGCAGGCGGAACCGCCGCTTGAGGATCTCGCTTTCCTGAATTTAGAACATTACCAGATCCGCTCCGATCAGCGGAACGCGCTCAATGTTGCGTCCTTCCCGATCCTTGCGGCGAGCGGTTACAACCCGGAGATTGACGGCCCCATCGAGGTTGGTCCCAACAAGGTGCTGACCACCAGCGAGAGCGAGGGTAAATATTACTATGTGGAAAGCTCCGGCGCGGCGCTGGAGGCAGGGGCGAAAGAGCTGGACGCGCTGGAGAAAGCGATGCTGCTGTTCGGCCTGCAATTTGAAACGCCAAAAGAGAGGGAGACGGCCACGGGCCGGGCATTGGATGCTGCCGACGCTCTCTCGCCACTCTCCGCCATGGCGATGAATTTGGAGGATAGTTTGAACGCCATGCTGTCACTGTTCGCAGGCTGGCTGGAGATGCCGTTCATCGGTAGTATCGGTGTCAGCACCAAATCGGGCGCGGCGCAAAACAGCGAGCGCGATCTCGATTTCCTATTGGAAGCGCGACGCCTCGGTGACGTGAGCGGGGAGGAACTGATCCGCGAAGCGAAGACGCGGGGGCTTCTCTCTGACAGCTTGCAGGTGAACGTTGCCGCTGACTAACCAATCCAACATTTAATTATTTAACCAACAGGGCCCCGTTTCGGGGCTTTTTTATTGAGGTTTTCCATGTTTGACTTTCCCAATGACGTGACCGATCTAAGCGCGGTGCCGGAACAGTATCGCGGGCTTTACCAGCCGGGAGAAGAAGGCTTTACGCTCGATCCCCACCTCGCCGAAAAGCTGGATGTGTCCGGTCTGCTCTCGGCGCTTAAAAAAGAGCGGAGTAATGCGCAGGGCTTCGAAAAGGAACTGAAATCCTGGCAGACGCTGGGCCCCAATCCGGAAGCCGCCTGGGACGAAAAGCAAAAAGCTCTCACCGCGGAATTCACGGGACAGTTCGATGCGATTATCGAGGCGAAAGACGCTGAGATTGCCCGCCTTAAAGAGCTGAACGCTGACTTCCTGATCACGACCCGCGCAACCGAGGCGGTGCTGAAAGCGGGCGGTAGTGTCGAGCTATTGATGCCGCATCTCAGGGCCGCCATCACGCTGGTGGAAGAAGAGGGCGCGCCGGTCCTTCAGATTATCGACACCGATGGGTCCTTCCGAGAGAAAGCGGAAGGGGTAGCCATGACCGTTGAGGATCTGGTGGCTGCGATGCGGAGTTCCCCCATCTTTGCCCGCGCCTTCAACCCGACGGGCAGCAAGGGCAGCGGCATGGACCCGAGCGGAGTGCCTGTTAATCACGCCACCATCAACGGACAGAATCAATGGGCCCTTAACGCCCGGATTGAGGATATCGCCGCCGGGAAGGTGTCGGTCTCCCTTTAAAGTTCCAAGTCCGCGCGAGGCGGCAAGGGCCCGGGACGGGCTCATCCAAACTCTTAATCCTCATTTTGGAGAATACGAAAATGGCTAATGATATTTCGGCCGCCATGCCGAAAATTCTTGCGCGTGGCCTGATGGCCCTGCGTGAACAGACCGTGATGCCCCGCCTTGTGAATGGCGATTTCAGTGCCGATGCGGCGCAGAAGGGCGACACCATCGATGTGATCCTGCCGTCCGACCTGACGGCGGATGACGTGACGCCGGGCACCACCCCGCCGACGCCGACCAGCTCGACATTGGAGAAGGTGCAAATCGAGCTGAACAACTGGAAGAAGGCGGATTTCTATCTCACCGATAAGGAGATGATGGAGGTCGAGGCGCGGGAGAATTTCATGCCCGTGCAGGCGAGCGCCGCCATCCGCGCGCTTGCCAATGCGGTCAACCAGTCAATCCATGCCAAATATACCGGCATCTATGGTCTTGTCGGTACAGCGGGCACGACGCCTTTTGCGTCTGACGCCAGTTCCGCAACGGCGGCGCGCAAGCTTCTCATGGAGCAGAAGGCACCGAAAGAATTCCGTTACGGCGTGCTCGATTTCGATGCAGAATCCAACGCGCTCGATCTCACAGCCTTCGCTGATGCGGACCGGGCGGGCAGTAGCTCCGCCAAGATCGAAGGAGAGATCGGCCGCAAATACGGCATTGATTGGTATAGCGATGACCATGTCGCCACCCATGTGACCGGCGCGGAGGGAACGCCGCTCGTCAAGGGCGCATCGCAAAGCGGAACCACGCTCATTGCCGATGGCTTCACCACCAAGCCGTCTGTCGGAGATATCTTCACCATCGATGGCGATACACAGCAATATGTGGTTCTGGCCGCAACGGATCTGACGGGTACGGAATCGACCCTCACCATTTCCCCGGCGATTAGTTCCGCGCCATCGGATAACGCGGCGATGACCTTCGTCGCGGATCATGTGGTCAATCTGGTGTTCAATCGCGATGCCTTCGCCTTTGCCAACCGTCCTCTTGCCCACAGCACGCAGGACATGGGCCTTGGCAGTCAGATCATGTCGATGACCGATCCGACGACGGGCATCTCGCTCCGCCTGGAAGTTGCGCGCCAGTATAAGCAGGTCGTTTGGGAGTTTGACATCCTCTGGGGTGTCGCGCTGGTCCGGCCCGAGCTGGCGGTCCGTCTCGCCGGCTGACCGGAACGGGGAGCGGTGCGATTTTGCCGCTCCCCTTTTTCTTAAGTGATTTAGCAGGAAAAAATCCATGACCTTGATAACCGAAACCGGCAGCGGCGTCACCGGGGCGACGAGCTATGTGTCGCTCGTCGAGGCGGGCAGCCATTTCACTGCGCTCGCCAATGATGATTGGACCAGCGCTACGGAAGGACAGTGTGAGCAGGCGCTGATCCGGGCGGCCCTGCATATTGACAGCTATCTCTATCCCGGAACGGTTCTTGACTGGGATCAGGGCCTGAATAGGCCGAGGAGCGGGGCTTATGATCGGGACGGCCGGGCCTTGACCGGCATTCCCCATGCGCTGCGTATGGCAGCGCTGGAGCTTGCCGATATTTTCCTGCGTGATCCGGCGGGTCTTGATGAGCGGAAAATTGCGCGCCAGAAGATTGGCTCCATAGAGGTGACATATGAGGAAGGCAGGAAGCGGATGAGCTTCGTCTTTCGCTTGCTGCAACAGATCGGCGCCCGCGTTGCCGACAGCCAGATGATCCGGGGGTGAGCCATGCGCAATGACACAATCCGGCAGATGGTGCGCGATCTCTTCGATACCATCGGTGAAGTGGCGGTGAGCGCAACGCTTCGCCAGAAAACGCAAGGGGATTACGATCCAGGCAGCGGCGCGGAGGAGACCACCAGCGATACCGCCATCCGCCTGGTGCGGACGGAAAAGAGCCTTGCCAAGGCGGCGAATGCGGACGGCACATCAATTGACCCGTCGCTGCATCACGCGCTGATCGAATGCGAGGACGTGACGCCGAAGGCCGATGACGACCTGATCATCGGATCGAACAGCTTCACCCTGCTGCAGGTTGTTGCGGCGGATACCGGTGCGGGCATTCTGTATGAGGTGAGTTACCAATGAGTTATCGCAAAATACAGGCGGCGCTCGCTGCGCGGTTGCAATCCTATCAATCCGACGATGTGGCCTTTCCCGGCACGCCCTATCATTCCACGCATGGCCAATCCTATCTGGAGGTGGAATTTATGCCCGCCCCGGCGGAGGGAATATTCTTGGGCAGCGGCGCGCGCGAACTGCATAGCGGCGACTACCGCATTACCGTGCATGACGCGGATATGATCGCCGCGCAAAGCCGCATAGATGCCCTGCGGGCGCATTTCGACAAGGGGCGCGTACTGACTTTCGAGAGCGTTGATGTTCATCTCGACGGTGCGACTGTGGGCGCCAACGAAGGAAATCTCAAGAAAATCGCCCTGCCGCTCAGCATTTCCTGGCGCAGCTATTTTTAAGGAGCCAATCAATGACCTTTGCCACCGGAGCCCAGCATGGGCTGAGTTACATCGCCGAGAGCACGTTCGGCACGACGCCGTCCTCCCCGGATATGACGAGCTTTCGCCACACGGCCTGCAGCCTTGGCCTCACGAAAACCACGCTGGAGACGGCGGAAATCAGGAGTGACCGGCAGATCGCCCATCTCCTGCACGGCCAGAAGACTGTCTCGGGCAATATCGATATGGAGCTTTCCTACGGCGCGTTTGATGACATGCTTGCGGCCGTGATGCAATCGAGCTGGTCGTTGGATGTGTTGAAAGCGGGCGCGAGCCAGCCGAGTTTCACATTTGAGCGGGCGTTCGCTGACATCGGTCAGTATCAGCTGCTGACCGGCTGCGTGATCGATCGCCTGCGCCTCTCCGTCCGGCCGGACCGGTTGATCACTGGCACCTTCGGCGTAATCGGCAAATCCTCTGCGATCAATTCATCCTCCGTTGACGGAAGTCCGACGGCCGCCGCCGCCAATGATCCGATGGACAGCTTCTCCGGGTCGCTGGAAGAGGGGGGTAGCAGCATCGGTATTGTTGTCGGTCTACAGCTCAATATAGACAACGGGCTGGAGCAGGCGTTTGTGATTGGCGAGGAAGACGCAAGCAGCCTACTTGCCGGTTCCTCGCGCATCACGGGGGAAATCACCACCTACTTTGAGGATGCGGAGCTCCTGAATAAATTTGCCGCCCGCACCGAGAGCAGCCTCTCCCTTATCTGCAGCGGGGACGGGGGCAGTCTTGAGTTTGATCTCCCGCGTATTGTTTATACCGGGGCGGAGAATCCGGCGCTGGGCGCGGGGCCGATTACCCTCTCGCTCCCCTTCACCGCGCTCTATGACGAAACGGAAGCGAGCAACCTCAAGATCACCCGGACAGCAGCTTAAAGAGGAACAATATGCATAAGAATGTATTTGATGTGGCGGCGTTTGATATAAAGGCTCGGTCTGAGGCGGGCGCGCCGCTCACCCTCCGTCATCCGAAGACGGGGGATAACTTACCCGCAGTGATCTGGCTTCAGGGGGAAGATGCGGAAAGTTACCGCAAATGCCTTCGGGCGCAGATCGACCGGCAGATCATGGAGCGCAAGCTGGAACTGACGGCTGCGGAACTGGAGGAACGGCTGATCGAACGGCTTACCGCGATTACGCTGCGGTTCGAGAATAGCGAGTTCGAGGGCGTGCGGTACGACACCACGCCGGAGAATGTAACGAAGCTCTATCGGGAGCATCTCTGGATACGGGAGCAGGTCGCCGCCTTTGTGGAGGACCGGGCGCATTTTTTGCCCTGACCGCCGCCCGTCTCACGGACTGGGCGGAGGATCAGTTCTGGCGGTCGGCGGAGGTCGGGAACGGGATTACGCGCGACGCGGCGCTCCGGCAGGTCGCGAAAGCGACGGGTAAAGCAATCGAGAAGGAAGCAAGACCGCTGCCACCGTCCGGCTGCATTGCGCATGTCTGGGGCTGGTTCACCGCGCTTTTGCCGCTTTACGTGGAGGGACAGGCGCGTCGTCCGGCATGGATCGCCGCAGATATTGAGGCGCGTTTTGGGCTCTCTCCGACAGTGTTTGAGGTCAAGCTCCTCCTCGATCTTTTCATGCTCTGGCAGCGGCAGGCCTTAGACGAACAACAAGGATAAGGATAATGGCAAACAACAGTGATTTATCCGTTTTCGGCGGCATTGAGACGGCGCTGAAAGGTCTCGATGCGCTCAGCGACAAGACCCGTAAGGCAGAAAGGGAAGCGCAGCTTCTCACCCGCCAATTCGACGGACTGAAAAGCGATCTTGCGGGCTCCGGTAGAAACGGCTTCGTCGATGACCTGAATACCGGACTTGCCACCGCGAAGGAGGAAATGACCGGCTTTGCGGAGATTTCCGGCAAGGTGGCGGCAAGCATCGGAAATGCCTTTGAGGGTGCGTTCGAGAAGCTCCTGATCTCGGGCAAGGATTTCAAGTCGGTGCTGAAAAGCCTCGAAGCTGATCTTATCCGCCTCGGCACCCGCACGCTGACGTCACAGGCAAGCCAGAGCTTGGGGGGAACAGCCGGATTGCTGAACGAACTCGGTGGTGCGCTTTTTGGCGGTGGCGGATCGCTTGCAAATCTGATCCCCGGCTTTTCGACGGGCGGGCAGTTCACTGTCGGCGGCGCAAGCGGCGTGGATCAGAACCTTGTGCCCCTCCGCCTCACACGTGGGGAGCGGG
>CALEMG010000069.1 GCA_937910835.1 uncultured Alphaproteobacteria bacterium
ATGATTTTGGAAACCTCGACGAAATGCTACTGCCCAAGGGATGTAAGGATGTTGGGGTCGAGCTTCTGGACGAAGCGACAGAGCTCGACAGTTTTTTCCATCCAATCAGCGCCGCCTATGTTCTGGGACGCGAACGTGGCTCCCTTTCCCCCGCCATGCATGAAAAATGCGACTACTTCATCAAAATTCCGACAAATTTCTGTCTGAATGTTGCAACCGCGGGGGCAATTGTTATGTATGACAGGATTGTCACCCATGGTCGCTTTGCCAAGCGGCCAACCGGTGAGCTTAGCAAGCCGGAACCCCTAAAGGCGCATATCCAGGGGGCGCCGATAAAGCGACGCGAAACGGATTGATGATAGACGTGCATTAGAACAGGTTGAGTGGATGTTCCAGTTTGAAGAAAAATTGAAGACGCCGGGGGTAGAAAAATCAACGTCGGCCCGGTATTCTTTAGCTATGTATAAACTATCAGCAAGTTTGTTTCTGGCCCTTTCCCTTCTTCTATCCCTGCCGGTGCCCGCTACTGCACAACAGGCGGAGCCTCGGGCACTTGGTACTTTTACCGATTGGCTCGCCTATAGCTGGATCGAGAATGACAATAAAGTCTGCTACATGCTCTCGCGTCCGCTCAAATCGACTCCGCAAGGGGTCAAACGCGGCGATATTTATCTCATGGTCGCCTATCGGCCCAATTCAAAGTCTAAGGAAGAAGTCAGACATGTAGCAGGCTATCCGTTTAAAGACAACTCGACAGTCGAGGCTCTGATCGGAAACCGCAAATTCCTTCTGGCAACGAATAACGAAGTTGCCTGTGTTCCCGAAGGCGGAAGCGATGCCAAATTGATAAGCGCCATGCGTGGCGGGTCAAAGTTAATCGTCAAGGGAACCTCTACTCGTGGGACGCTGACCGTTGACACCTATTCGCTGCAAGGGTTTACCGCCGCCTACAAGCAGATTAGAAAAAGCTGTACTTGATCGCTCAGACAAGAGTATAAGCCGCTTTTTAAAGATTAAAGTGGAAACCATGGATCATTTGATTCCCGATGTTGACGCCGTTGACCGGCAACCGGAACTGCTCGCTATTCGAAAAAGCCTTATCGGGCTCGACCGGAGCGAAATTGCGGCTGCGCTGGTTGAGACCGGGATCGATGAAAAGGCCGCCCGGATGAGAGCGCGTCAGCTTTTCCATTGGCTTTATTACCGCGGTGCCAGCAAGTTCGAGGATATGACGTCTATCTCGAAAGAAATGCGCGGCTGGCTGCCCGAAAAATTCACAGCGGAGCGCCCCGAGATTACCTCTCTTCAGGAATCGACCGATGGCACCCGCAAATGGCTGGTGAAATTCCCGGCCGGACAGGAAGTAGAATCGGTACATATCCCGGAAGAGGATCGCGGTGCGCTCTGTGTCTCCAGCCAGGTCGGCTGCACCCTCACCTGCAGTTTCTGTCATACGGGCACGATGAAGCTTGTGCGGAACCTGACTGCGGGCGAGATAATTTCCCAAATGCTGGTTGCGCGCGACACAATTGACGAATGGCCGAGCCCCAAGGGAGAACGGATGATCTCCAATATCGTGATGATGGGCATGGGCGAGCCGCTTCTAAACTATGACAACGTCGCAAAGGCGCTTAGAATCATTATGGACTGCGAAGGCATTTCGCTTTCCAAGCGGCGGATCACTCTCTCAACGTCCGGCGTTGTTCCGAAAATCCGTCAATGCGGTGAGGAACTTGGTGTCAATCTCGCCATCTCACTTCATGCGATCACCGATGAAGTGCGCGACATTCTGGTACCAATCAACAAGCGCTATCGGATCAAGGAGCTACTGCAAGCCTGCAAGGAATATCCGGGCAGTAACAATGCCCGCAGGATCACTTTCGAGTATGTCATGCTGGATGGGATCAATGACAGCCCGGCCGATGCGCGAGAGCTTGTCCGGCTTCTGAAAGATATTCCCGCAAAGGTCAATCTGATCCCGTTCAATCCATGGCCTGGCACGCAGTATCAGTGCTCCAGCAACAATGCGATGCATCGCTTTGCAAAGATCGTGAATGACGCTGGCTATTCTTCCCCCATTCGTGTTCCACGCGGCCGCGATATCATGGCCGCTTGCGGCCAACTCAAATCCGCTAGCAAGAAAACCCCAGCCGCATCCCGGCGCGAGGTAGTCGAAGCAAACGCCGCCGCATCTATCTGACAATTTTCAAAGGAGCGCAAAATGGATCATAAGAAATTCATGGACATAGCGCTCGCAGAGGCAAAAACGGGACTAGCCGAAGGCGGATTGCCGATTGGCGCGATCCTCGTTGAGAATGGCAAGGTTATAGGACGCGGCCATAATAAACGGGTCCAGGATGGAAATCCTGTTGCCCACGGCGAAATGGATTGCCTTCGAAATGCAGGGCGGCGACCAAATTACAGGAATACGATTCTTTACACCACCCTTAGTCCGTGTATGATGTGTTCGGGAACTATCGTCCAGTTCAAGATCCCGAAAGTCGTGATTGGCGAAGCGGAAAACTTTGAGGGCAATATCGAATTCCTTAAGAGCAGAGATGTAGATATCACATTACTTAACGATGCCGATTGCACGGTAATGATGAAAGAGTTTATTGAGAATAACCCCGAGCTCTGGAATGAAGACATTGCTGAATAACGGCAATGATATTTGAGATATTCAAGATCAGACAAGGCGTCACGCAAAATGATGATGAGCGACGCGATCAGATCACAGCCCTTGATGATGCATTCAAAGATACCAATACCAAATACAGCGAGATTTATAAATTTCTGTATGAAAATCTGAGCATCCTTGATTCGAAAGCGTCATCCCTACTTACTTTTAATGCTCTGGGACTTGCTGCGATTTCTTTTTGGCTGAATGGCGTCAGCACCGATTTATTCCATGTATTGTTGGATATCGGCTTTCTGTTCTTTCTGCTTTCCTGCCTGCTTTGTCTTTGGGTTGTTCATCTTTGGTGGTCGACCACCGGTTTACTGCAGCAACGTGACGTCCATTTACAATGCGTGATAAAATGGCGTGACCGAAGGACGATCCAATATCGGATTGCCTGGTGGATGTCTTTCCTGGCCGTAATCCTCATTACTGTGGCGACCGTAATCCATTCACTCGGTGTTGCCTGTTATGCAATGGAATTGTCCAACATAGATTGCAGCACAACTTTCCCCGAAGGCAGTTGGGGCATCAAAATAGTCCACTAAAACTTCGTATCTCGTTCACAGTTTAAGTTGCATGGTGATGCTCGTGGGATGATCGTAACCCTTATGAGCGGAGGTGCCGGTCTGGCAAAAACCGCGACGGCGGAAAAAATCATGAACCTCGGTAAGCTCGACACGCGATTGAAGCTCGATCACCTTTTTCCCTTCAGATCGACAAAAGTCAATTGCGGCTTTCACGAGCGCGAGGCCAATACCAGATTGTTGAGCCTTCGGGCCAACTGCGAGTTTGCCAAGATACATCTTCTCGCCCATGTCTTTCAGAAAGCAGCAACCAACCAGCTTGCCCTCCTCCCGCGCTAACAGAAGCGTTTCCTCCGCCGCTTTCTGGACAATTGTGTCTTTATTCAAGAGATGCAAGGAGGAAGGAGGGTCAATGCGGCTTTCCATATATTCGAAGGCGTCAAACAGGAGCGTGAGCAACGCCTGCCACTCACTGAATGCCTCTTCCTCTACCGCAACCGTTATCATCACCCATTCCTAAACATATTTCACAACAGAGATATTTCATCCCTTTGCCTCCACCGTAAAGCGCTTGCGGAAGAGGTAGGCGCACATGCCGACGACGATTCCCCAGAACGGCGCGCCGATGGAGAGGAGCGTCAGACCTGAGGCTGTGACAGCAAAGGTCAGGATTGCCGCATCGCGTTCCGCTTCTACTTTAAGGGCAGCATCAAGGCTGTTAGCGATCGTTGACAAAAGGGCAAGTCCGGCAATCGCCATGACAAGTGCAGCCGGAAAAGCAATGAAGAGGGCCGTAATCGCTGCGCCAAAAAGCCCGGCGAGCCCATAGAAAAAAGACGCCCAGAGAACGGCAGGGTATCTTTTCGCCGGATCGGGATGCACATCCGGGCTCATACAGAGAGCCGCAGTGATGGCGGCAAGATTAAAGGCAAACCCCCCAAAGGGCGCCAACACAAGTCCTGTCAGCCCCGACCATCCGATTAACGGGGATGCCGGAACGTCATAACCATGCGCGCGAAGGGCCGCAATGCCAGGTACATTCTGGGACGCCATGGTCACGATAAAAAGTGGAATACCCACTCCGATCAGTGTAGAGATGTCAAAGCGGGGCATCACAAAGACCGGCCAGGTGAGCGTAAAATCCGCCTCGATTGCGGAAATCTGCCCGCCCGCCAATGCAATCACAATTCCTGTCAGAACGGTCAGGGGGATAACATAGCGCGGCAGAAACTGCTTGGCTGCCAGAAAGACAACCACCATTGCACCGACCATTAGTACATCCGCCTCAAGGGCGACAAAGGCATCGAGACCAAAGCGCAACAATACTGCCGCCAGCAAGGCCGAAGACAATGACTGGGGCACAAAAGCCATGATTTTCTGAAAAAGACCGGTCACACCGCAAAGCGTGAGCAGGACGGAACTGAAAAGAAACGCCCCAATTGCATCCCCCATGGGTATTCCGGGCAGGCTTGTCGCGAGAAGAGCCGCCCCGGGCGTTGACCAGGCGATCAGGATAGGCTGGCGATAGTAAAGGGTTAGGCCAATGCTGCTCACCCCCATCCCGACGCCGACAGCCCAGAGCCAGGAGCTGATCTGGTCAGGGCTCGCGCCCGCCGCATTCGCCGCCTGGAAGACAATCGCCCCCGCTCCGGCATAGCCGACCAGCACAGCGACAAACCCTGCGGAAATATAGCTCGGAGAGAAGAAACGAAGCATTTTGGTCTGTACCTTCTGCCAATAAGTACGTTATAACGCACAAGCGGCGCCAACCTAGCAGATGTGCGCTATAGCGCTCAAGCGGAATTTAGGATTTTTATGCAAGATCTGAAGGATCATCTCTCCATAACCCTAAGGCAACTCCGCAAAGATCGCAGTTGGAGCCTGGATGCCGCTGCGGCGGAAACTGGTGTAAGCAAAGCTATGCTGGGGCAGATTGAACGGGGCGAATCGAGCCCGACAACGGCTGTCCTCTGGAAGCTGGCAACGGGGTTTAAGGTGTCCGTCTCCTCCCTTATGGAACCGTTACCCGAAATCACGGCGGACACGGTCATCCGGAACGCCAAAGATATCCGCAATATTCCTGGAGATAAAGGGATGGCCGTCGCGCCGCTATTCCCGTTTGAGCCACGCTTCGGCTTTGACCTGATGGAGCTGACATTTATGCCGGGTTATGAGCGCATATCAGAGCCGCATGAACCGGGAGTTATTGAACATATTACCGTCATGTCCGGGCAGATGGAAATTTTGACCGGCGATATCTGGCTTCCACTTGAAAAAGGACAAACAATCCGCTTTCGAGGCGACAGGCCTCATGGCTATCGGAACCGAGGTGAAGAAAAGGCCGTTACCTTATCCGTCATCCATTATCCGCATCGCGCCTGAAATATACGGGAATCTGCCCCTTGCGAAACCCCAGCTTTTCCCCTAGTTTGCGCGCTGCAAATTTGCCTGAATAACAGATTCCCTATTGAGGTCCCCAGTCATGTCCCAAGAAATCAAAAAAGTCGTTCTCGCCTATTCCGGCGGTCTTGATACCTCCGTCATTCTGAAGTGGCTGCAGACGACATATAACTGCGAAGTCGTTACGTTTACGGCCGATCTCGGCCAAGGGGAAGAACTGGAACCGGCCCGCGCCAAAGCGGAGATGATGGGTATCAAGGAAATCTATGTCGACGATCTCCGCGAAGAGTTCGTCCGCGACTTTGTTTTCCCGATGTTCCGCGCCAATGCCGTATATGAAGGACAGTATCTTCTCGGCACCTCCATCGCACGGCCGTTGATTTCAAAACGGCAGATCGAGATTGCAAAAGAGGTCGGTGCCGATGCCGTTGCCCATGGCGCAACCGGGAAAGGAAATGATCAGGTCCGGTTTGAGCTTGGTTACTACGCACTTGATCCGGACATCAAGGTGATTTCTCCCTGGCGGGAATGGGACCTCAACTCTCGTACCAAACTGATCGACTTCGCCGAAAAGAACCAGATCCCCATCCCGAAAGACAAGCGCGGCGAAGCGCCGTTCTCGGTCGATGCGAACCTCCTCCATATCTCGGCGGAAGGCAAAGCGCTGGAAGATCCTTGGGAAGAAGCCGGGGAATATGTCTATTCACGGACCGTCGCGCCGGAAGATGCCCCGGATATCCCGACCTATATCGAGGTTGAGTATGAAAAAGGCGACCCGGTCGCCATCGACGGCAAGCGGATGAGCCCGGCCGAACTCCTTACTGCACTTAACAAGTTCGCCTGCGATTACG
>CALEMG010000070.1 GCA_937910835.1 uncultured Alphaproteobacteria bacterium
AATAGCACCATCAAGGAGATAATTATGAGTCATGGGAAACAAAATACGGACATTGTAGCCCCGATATCGACTTTTTATGGCGGTAAATATGGACGCCTTTTTCCTGATTTGCCTCCTTGGAAGCCAGATGGAGTTTCAGATGATCAACTGGAAACTTATTTCTTGGATATTGCCAAAAAATATATGGTTAGATCTGGAAACGCAGAACCGACCATTGACATATTAGGTCAGAGAAACCCGTCTAGCATTCCAGCAGGCTATACATATTTTGGACAATTCGTAGATCACGATATTACCTTTGATATAACGCCGTTGTCTGAGTCTGAGGTCGATCCAAATAAGCTTCGTAACTTCCGGACGCCGCGTTTTGATCTCGATT
Source organism: uncultured Alphaproteobacteria bacterium (assembly GCA_937910835.1). Taxonomy (GTDB): domain Bacteria; phylum Pseudomonadota; class Alphaproteobacteria; order Sneathiellales; family Sneathiellaceae; genus Sneathiella. The sequence continues at coordinate 380 of CALEMG010000070.1, forward strand.
GCATATATGGAAGCGGTCCAGACGACCAGCCTTATCTTTACCAGCATGACGAGAAAGGGAGATTTACTGGCAAACTGCTGACCGGAGAATTTATTTCCCCAACAGGAATTAATGACTTGCAGCGCAATAGCGAAGGGCGGGCCATAATAGGCGCCATGCGAAACGACGAAAGCGCATTTGTTGCACAGTTCCAACTAGCCTTTATCAGAGCTCATAATAAGCTAGTGTACCGGGCCAAGGAAAAAGGTCTTGCCAATACAGGGGCGGAGGCGTTTCTCATGGCCAGCAGAACTTTACGCTGGTTGTATCAATGGGTTGTTTGGCATGATTTCGTGAAACGAATATCGGATAATCAAATCCATGAAAGCTCTCTTAGATTGAATAATTCTGTCGGCGGCTTAACATCTTGGCAGCTAGGTCTAGAAGACGTGTATGATTGGAAAAAGCAGCCTTTCATGCCCATCGAGTTTTCCGTGGCAGCTTATCGATTTGGCCATTCCATGGCCCGCAAAGACTACCAGACCAATGAAGCACGTTTGACTGGAACTGAAAATGGTGACCGCTTTCCACTTTTTAATTTCAGCGATAAAGAACAAGATCTTAGTGGCTTCAGGCCGTTAGCAGCGAAGCGCCTCATACAGTGGAACTGGTTCTTGGAAATGAAACCGGATGCAGGGACGGGTTTCCCTCAACCGGCTGACCCTATTGATACTAAATTATCGGACGCTCTTTCAAAGCTGCCAGATGGTGGAGGAGACCCGCATTCAATTCTAAGTGTTCTCGCTGCTCGTAACCTTGTCAGAGGTGTCCGCATGAAACTCCCGTCCGGGCCAGACGTGGCCAGAAAACTCGGTTTCCAACCAATAAAGATATCGAAGAAAGAGCCTAGAGCACTCTGGTATTACATTTTGAAGGAAGCTGAGACATTATCAGATACAAAAACCGCGGGCTTTAAACTCGGCCAGGTGGGATCAACCATAGTATGCGCAACTTTCGCCGGCCTACTCAAGGGTGACCAACGTTCTTGGATAAACATACAGCCGACATGGACGCCTGATAGGGACCCGTTACTGGATCATGACTACAACAAAGATCCGGGGGATTGGACGCTTGCTTCAATAATACGGATGTCCGGATTGCCTGTGGCAAGAGATTCTTTTTCAAAAAACTCTGAGTCAAAACGGCTAGGTAAATCACCAGAACTACTTGGTAGAGAGTAATCTGTATTAGGGTTTTAGCTGATATGACGCCGCAATAAACGAAAGGTGTACGTTTCGTCCAAAGTTATAGCAAAGCGATTTGGGAATTTTTTGTGAAGCTTATTACCATTCGCTAACTAACAATTAATTCTGAATCCTAAATGATCTGGGAGGCCTATTATGACAATAGATATAGAATATTTAAGAGCAGATTCTGAGATTAGTCAGGAGCGCAAGCGAAGTTGGGTCAGGATCTTAGTAACATATGCATTTGCCGCAACCTACCTATTCGGCGCAATATCTTTCATACTCTATTTTCTAATGAAGAAGGATCCAGATGTAGAAAGTGCTTTAGTAATTTTCAGCGGATTGTCGAGCGCAGCACTAGGAATAGTGGGATTTTGGTTTGGCGGACGTAACCTGAAATTAGATGAAAAAGCCGGCCTGCTCAGGAAGCAAAACAACAGTGCTAATGGTGGTAGTGACAACGTAGATGAGGTCGGGATCATAACTGCCCCCACAATCGCACAGATCACAGCAGAAATCTCAGTTGCAACGCTATCAGACTTAACTAAAGACTCGCACCTCAAACTGCCTGTTGAGGCGGTAGAGAGCGCAACGAAACAGCCGTTAATCGGAACAATGTACGTAGACCTGGACCGACTCGTCTTTGTTTTCGATAAAACCAGGTCACCGACCGAAATCAGCACTCTTCCAAAACCATTGACTGGTTCAATTGGGTTGCCGGCCGCAAACCAAGCCATCAATTTAGGTCAGGAAATTATCTTGACAGACTAGAAGAACGCTAAAGTACGAAATTTACATTGGCTATCGTTCAGGGCTTCGTGAAACTTACCGTCTCATAGGTTTCTGTTGAATTCTGCCGCTTACGGTGATTTTCATAGATAACGGTCATCTCAAAGGATGGAGCTATATACCAAGTATAGCGATTCCAGTCGTCCTCGCAGACCACCTTGAAGGTATCAGAAGTGCCGAGTTTGGACGTAACCTTCACCTCTCCTGGAACCGAGGATTTACTTATTGGTGCCATCGGAGAAGAGGCAACCCTTCCAACTCTGCCATGCGGCAAAGGGTTGGTCCTTTGCCCGGACCCAAGTGCAGTCGCCCTTTTCCTTCCAAGTGAGAGTGATTTCATCGGCAGCAATCACCTCTGATTTCCATTCTTCCTCACCGTTACGTAGTGAGACGAAGATCGATCCCACTGTCCATTACTTTGGCCTCTCCATGGGCGGAAGAGGCTTCATCACTGCTGCTTCCTTAACGGAGGTCGTTTGGCATGCGGTGAGGGAAAAAAGGAGAATAGAAGGGATAACAAGTATTTTGGGGTTCAAGGCTGACATATCGGCTCTTTCCATTTGCTGGACACACGAAGACATTCATAGTCTGGCTCTTGCGTTCGACCGTAGGATCAAGGAGAGTGCGCCTTCAACGAAACGATTGAACAGCATGGAACACTCCGGTTATCGCGGAGCGCCTTTTAAACCGTCTGATTTCCATATATTTTCTTCGAATTTCCGCTCTTCAGCGCCAACCACCTCCGTGTAGATTGCGGTTGTCTTGATCGAGGAATGGCCAAGCCATTTTGAGACTATTGTCAGGGGAACACCAGCCTGCATTGCATACACGGCGAAACCATGGCGCAGCCCCTTTGGCGAGGCTTGAGGGCCGGAAATGCCCGCAGCATCCATGAATTCTTTGATCCGCGTCCAATCTGTTGTCCGTAACCATGACCAAAGGCGCTCCCCATTCACTCTCAGCCCACATATATTCTTCAGATCTTTAAGCAGCGGAGGGGGAAGGGGAACGGCTCTATTGACGTACCGCTGGCGTTTCTTGAGGGTGTGTATCACGACCACGCCAGCGTCATGATCGATCTGGTTTGCCGTTAAGGCCAGAACTTCTGATAGCCATACACCAGTGTAGGCGAGCATTAGGCAAAAGATGGACTTCGGAGGAGGGGAGTTTCTTTATCGCGGGAGCCGGTTGCCCGTCTTCTGCTATTTCGATGAAGCCCAGGATTATTTCGCGAGTGATCCCCACATCACCCGTATCCTCGACCAAGCGCGCAAGATGAATATCTCCATGATGTTGAGTCATCAGCGGATCAAGCAGATCAAGGAACCCAATGTGCTCGATGCGCTTGCGACCACTTCGGTGAAGTTTGCGAGCACGGATAATGCCCATGAAGCCGGCCTCCTTGCCAAATCCATGCAATGCCCCTCCGACTTTATTGCCAGGCAACCTCTGCAGCATTTTGCCCTCCATATCAGGCGGCACACCGAAAGAGCTGTTTCGGTGAAAGTCCCCTTTCTCGTTCTGGAGAAACGTCCGCATATGAGTGCAAAAGAGCGGCAGGAGGTGACGGACATCATGCGGAGCAAATATGTGCATCGGTATGAGCAAGAGAATGTTGCGCTGGCCGATCAGGACGCACCTGACACAGTGGATGCCGATAGTACGGAGGCAGGCCTTGATGGTGATGAGGCGAGCAGCGCAGAGAACATGCCCGACCCGCAGAACAGCTCAACAGATGCCGGTGAATGGTGACCTAACCAAAAAGTGAGGAGGGAATGCCCTGGTGCAGGATGTGTGAGCGTGTCCCTCCACAGCGCTTGGTGCCCGTCGACAGCAGTGTAAAATACTCCTATCCAGGAGGAATGAGCGCAACTGATCAAAGACGATATCAAAAGGATAGCCTCGGGCGACGCCTCCGGGGACGGAGAACCCGAGCGACAAGCGGATCGTCCTGACGGCACGGGATATCGAAATCCTCACAATCCTAAAGCGCTACCGCTTTCTCCGCTCAACAACAATATAGCAATTGCTCCCCGAAGAGCTGCGGGGGCACTCCTTCAAGCGCTTCCAACATAGGCTGACGGACCTATTCCATGAAACCCATACCCTGCCTGCATGAGGGGGCCTATCTCGACTGGCCGGCCCAGCAGCGCCAGAGTTTCGATGCCCGGTATAGCTCCTCCATTTACGCATTTTCTGATATTGGAGAAGCTGCGCTCGATGGGCTGGGGATCGAAGTCGATAATGTCACAGATTTAGGAATGCCGGACAAGAGAAGCAGCGCGAGGGACTTTGCGCATATGCTGATGATCTGCGATACCCTGACCTCGATTGAGATCGGAACGAAAAAGACCCCCAATATCCGCTTTGTTCCCTGGCCCGAGGTTTTAAGAAAGGCATCACCTACGGGATGCAAATGTGGCGGCACCGTCTCTCTACCGGTCACCACCAGCTACCGCTTCGATCCAAGACATAAGCTGCAAAAGCAAAGCTTTAATCTGGAACCCGATGGCCTGTTCGGATTGGAATATGAGCAACCAACGGGCCGAAAATTTTACCGCTTCTTCGCACTTAAAGCGGAAAGACGCAACAAGGTTCGGACGGCCTCCCTCAAAGGCTCC
>CALEMG010000071.1 GCA_937910835.1 uncultured Alphaproteobacteria bacterium
AACAACACCCTCATACAAAAAACCTATCTAGGTTCCACCTAGTTAATTTTAGAAACAGGAATCGCAAATGAAAACCGTGGACCTTCTGATTAATGGGAAGTCAAGAAAAGCCGCTGGAGGGGGTTACTTTGAGCGGCAGAATCCAATCACCGGTTTGCTCGCAACCAAAGCGGCGGCCGCAACCGTAGACGATGCCCTGCAGGCAGCTGACGCCGCGGCGGCGGCGTTTCCATCTTGGTCTGAAACAGCGCCAAAACAGCGTCGCGAGATATTACTTTCCTCAGCACATACCCTGAAATCCAGGTCCGACCAGATCATCGACGCCATGACTTCCGAGATCGGCGCAACTCCTGCTTGGGCTATGTTCAACATTTCTCTGGCAGCCGATATGTTGGTTGAAGCGGCATCAATGACCACACAAATATATGGAGAACTTATTCCGTCGAACAGGCCCGGCAGCATGGCAATGGCAGTGCGTCAGCCAGTAGGTGTGGTGCTGTCAATGGCACCTTGGAATGCCCCGATTATATTGGGCGTCAGATCAATAGCAACACCGTTGGCTTGCGGCAATACCGTAGTCATGAAAACCTCGGAAATCTGTCCCAATACGCATCTGCAGATTCTTGAAGCCATGCAACAGGGAGGTATACCTGATGGAGTACTGAACGGGATTTCCAATGCCCCAGAATCCGCCAGCGATATTGTCGAGGCCCTCATTGCCCACAGAGCCGTCAGGCGGATAAATTTTACTGGATCAACCCGAGTCGGACGGATGATCGCTGAAACGGCTGGTCGCCACCTGAAACCAGCACTCCTGGAACTGGGTGGTAAAGCCCCGGCAATTGTTCTTGACGACGCAGATATTGACCAAGCAATAGCAGCTGTTGCTTTCGGCGCATATATGAATCAAGGGCAAATATGTATGTCGACTGAAAGAATAATTGTTGACGAAAAGATTGCCGAGGAATTTATCGACAAGCTTGCAGGCAAAGTGCGGACGTTGAAAGCTGGTGATCCGCGAGGCGGCAAAACGCCGCTGGGTTCGGTTGTCGACAAGAGTGCCGCGCAAAGAATTGAACGACTGATTTCTGATGCTGTTGATAAGGGAGCAGTTGTTTTAGCCGGAGGCAACGTTGATGGGACTATTATTAGCGCAACGCTTCTTGATCGCGTGTCACCGTCAATGAAAATCTATCAAGAAGAGACCTTTGGACCCGTCGCTTGTCTATATCGGGCAGGCAGCATTGATGAAGCCATCCGGATCGCAAATGACACCGAATATGGTTTATCTGCTTCAGTATTTGGCCGAAATACTGTTCGGGCAATGAATGTAGCAAACCGGATTGAAAGCGGTATCTGCCACGTGAACGGTCCAACTGTACATGACGAGGCTCAAATGCCGTTCGGCGGCATGAAGGAATCTGGATACGGCCGGTTCGGCGGCAAGGCTGGGATTGATCAGTTTACAGAACTAAGATGGATGACAATACAAGACGGCAAGCTCCAGTTTCCAATTTAGCGTTGAACCTTTCCCTTAGGCATACCAACACACTACCAGTCTGTCGGTAGTTCGTTGCCACTCATTGGTCGCCGCTTCTTCGCAACTCTTAGAAACTCTTAAACGCACTCAAACCAAAGCACTCGCATGCCAGAGAACAGCAATCTGTCCATCAGTTCCTGGCAGGAAACAATACAAGCAAAACTGATACGATTATGGAGACTATTATCGCGTAGCTTCCGCAAAAAAGTCCAGCCATCAGGCGGTAAGAGCCGCCATATCGTGACCGAAGTTTGATAATACGAAGCGTCTGGTCCGGCATAAGATGACCAAAAGGAAAGCCCTTCACCTTCTCATAATTCTATGAGACTTTACTGAATCTCGGAATGCTTTTAAGCTTCCCAGACACGTATGTGTGCCTGGGGAGGGAAGCATGACGAACGAGGAAAAAGCCACACAAGCATAAGACACACAAAACCCGCCACCGCATCACGGACCAAAAAATGTCAATTTTCTAATCAAGGAGATGGCTCTGGTAGGCGAAGTGAGTACGGAAGATGTATGGAAGTGGCTCGCCGCTGGCTGGTCGGACCTGAAAGCCAATACTGCTGTCAGTGTCAGCTATGCCGCTCTGTTTATTATTTCCGGGTTGGTTTTGTCCTTCGGCTTCTATTTCATGGGCTGGCCTTACCTAATTCTGCCTGGTCTTACCGGTTTTCTTCTCGTGGGCCCCGCCGTTGGGATCGGCTTTTACGAGATTAGCCGTCGCTATGCGGCAGGCGAAAAGGTTTCCCTTTTGGCTGCGGTTACCGCTGCGCGCTATAACAAACTCGGTATTTTTGGTTTTGGCGTGGCGCTTGCCTTTGTTTTCCAAATTTGGATTCGCCTCTCCTTCACAGTTTTTGCGTTGAATTTTCCAGGCATCATGCCGGAATGGAGCATCATCCTGATGCGCGCTCTTAGTATGGAAGGAGTCTATTTCGGGATTTCCATTGCCATTGTCGGCGCCGTTTTTGCCACTTGTATCTTCTTTGTCGGAGCGTTCTCCATGCCGATGATGATGGACCGGAAATCGGTGCTGTTGCCATCACTCATCACCAGTGCCTATGCGGTCGTCCATAATCGTAACGCAATGATCCTATGGGCTGCCACTATCGTTGTTTTCACCGGAATTGGCTTGGCCACAGCAGGGATTGGACTGATCGTCACGCTACCGCTCATCGGTCACGCGACTTGGCATGCCTATAAGCAGGTGATGTCTGGCGATCTTCCGGAAGGTGAATCCCACCCCACCGGAACTATTGCCGCGGCAGAGTGAATCATTAAGTATGAAAAGAACAACAAAGGGAAAAAATATCTTGAGAGCCTTTGCGCTCCACTTAAACGTCCTGCCAGTTTACAATCAAATGCACCAAGACAACAGTCACAAAGCATGTTGGCGCACTAGTAGCCTGTCGGTGACTTGATGCCCTTAGGTTCTATTTAAATGCCTTCACATGAACTCTCTTATATCCGCGATTAATTTGTCTAACTGTTCGTGGTGTATCCTATGGCCTGCATTATCGTAATTTTTCACAATGGCATTTTTGAAATGCTTTATGCGTCCATCGTCGACCGGGTTTGAGGCCCAGCTATCATTGCCATAGCACAGCATTGTCGGGCAGGTGATTGCGCCCCATAATGCCTGGCTCTCCTCTTGGCTAATGTCAAATGGTCCCCAAACGCGCATATAGTGATCGAACTTCCAGCTGAATGTGCCGTCTTCATTCTGGTTGACAGCATGGATTGTCAGATGTAGGGCCTGTTCATCCGACAAATGCTTATTTTCAGCCTTCATCCGCGCAAGGGCATCCTCAAATGTTTCATAACGGCGATGCGTACGGGCACTTGCCGCGCGTTTTTGATCAACCCAGTCACGCCAGCGTTTGGCCGTTGGCATGGCTTGCGCTTCCTTTATCATTTTGGGTGATGACCCAAGGCCTTCGATAGCGACAACCTTTCTGACATTTTCCGGATAAAGTCCGGTATAGCGGAGTGCAATATTGCCGCCCAGGGAGTGAGAAACAATCGTTACAGGGCTCAATTCCTTTTGATGAATAAGCTGTGCGATATCATATATGTAGCTCTGAACATTGTAATTGCCGTCCGTCGACCAACCACTATCTCCGTGCCCCCGGAGGTCTGGCGCAATGACATGCCAGTCATGACGCAGTTCTTCCGCCACCCAGTCCCAATTCCGGCAATGATCACGCCCTCCATGTATGAGTAACAAGGGCGGCGCCTCCGGATATCCCCAGTCCACGTAAAGAAGCTTAATACGCTGCGAAATATAGCAAATTGAAGTCGGGCCCATGGGTTG
>CALEMG010000072.1 GCA_937910835.1 uncultured Alphaproteobacteria bacterium
CGTCGCCGCGCCAAGGCCGAAAACCAGCCCTTTCATAATCTTGACGAGAAACTCAACCATCTCCGCCGAGAACAGTTCCTCCAGCTTGCCGAGCAGGAAGGTCAGCGGACTGATGGCGCAATAAAGGGCCCAAAACAGATTAAAGACGATGAGGGAGCGGACAATCTTTCCCGCCGCCACGGAAAAGTCCTGATCTTCCCCGAAGCCCGGGATTTCCAGCGCCAGATAGACGCCGATCACCACCGGGATAAAGCGAATCGGGCCCTTCAGCGCAGTGATGAGATGATCATCGATCTTGCTATCCGATTTCTCAGCAATCCGGATCAGGCGGTTGATCACGAATTTGGTGAAAACGCCACGGACCAGCAGCGCGGCCAGCATGATCCCGAGGGCGATAATCAGTGAGCTGAAATCAATGCCCGCATACCCCTCGTTCCAGACCTCTTTGACAATTTCCCAAAAATCCCAGAAATTCTGCACTCTATGCCTATCCTATTCGTCCGTTTTAATGCATTGCCGTCCTGCATAACGGGTGATGCCCACGAAATCAAATCATCCGGAGGAAAGATCTCCTCCTCCGGCCGCGCTCAGGTAATCACTTTCAGCAGATGATTGACATCCTGCTCACTCGTATTCCAAGAGGTAACGAGCCGCACTCCGCCCGCCGACTCCTCCCCATTCCGATAGTAAAGAATGTCCGAGACGGCCAGACACTCAAGGGAAACCTCCGGCAAACGCGCGAAAATCATGTTGGCCTCCACCGGATAGAGGACCTCGGCGCCCGGGATCGCGGAGATATTATCCGCGACCTCCCGAGCCATCCGGTTGGCATGCCCCGCAAGATCAAGCCAGAGGTCATCGGTAAGATAGGCATCTAGCTGGGCCGAGAGATAGCGCATTTTCGAGAAAAGATGCGCCCCGCGCTTGCGCCGAAACTCAAACTCTCGCGCCTTTTCCAGATCGAAGAAAATCACCGCCTCGGCTCCCATAGCACCATTTTTAGTTGCCCCGAACGACAGGACGTCCACTCCGGCGCGCCAAGTCATATCGGCTGGCGCGCAGCCAAGGAAGGAAAGCGCGTTGGCAAAGCGCGCACCATCCATATGAAGACCGAGATCATATTTTTGCGCAATCAGTCCAATTTCGGCGATTTCCTCTGGCCGGTAAGTGGTGCCACTCTCGGTCGCCTGGGTAATGTCGATGACGGCGGGCTGCACATGATGAACATTGCCCGCACCTGAGGTTTTCAGCACCTGCTCCAGTTCCGCCGCCTGCAGTTTCCCGCCCGCGCCTTCAAGCTTAACGAGCTTCGCACCATGGGTATAAAACTCCGGCGCGCCGCATTCGTCATGTTCTATATGGGCGAGCTTGTGGCAGTAAATGGACCCATAAGGCGGCGTCATCACGCTGAGGCCGAGGACATTGGCCGCCGTCCCCGTCGCAACGGGAAACGCCCGGAGATCGCATTCGAAAATTTGTTTAAGCTTTTCTTCAACCCCGCGGGTGAGAGGGTCATTGCCATAACTCGGCATCGGTCCTGCATTAGCCTTTTGCAGGGCGGCGAGAATTTTCGGGGCGACGGGCGCCGAATTATCACTTGCAAAATTAACGAGCGTTCCGTTCTTCACCATCAAACTTTTACCCTTTCAACCGCTGCCAAATTTGCAAGGAACGGCATACCCCTTTTTACTGAATACCATCTTTTTCGAGGTTGAAACTGCCAAGAACGCTACCGTCATCCAGGCTGATGACCAGGATTAGCCGCGCTGCGCCCTCCGTACCGACAGTGACGAACAGCCGCTCGCGTGAGGGTGTCAGGCTAATCACATCCATATCATCGGGAATAGGTAGGCGGATATCGCCAAATTCATTGAGCGTCGCTTTCCCGCCAGCGGCCTTGGGAACCATCGTGTCTTGCGTCTCCGGCACGGACTTTGTTTCCATTGCCGTCATGCGCTTATATATGGTAACCGCTATGACAGTGGCGAACAGGATGATCAGCACACCGAGGACACCGACGATCCATTTCAGCAAGGTGAGATTGGGTCCGGAATTTTCGGATGGCTTTTCCGACATATGATCGCCCTCTTTTAACAAACGGTTCTGGTTCATTTGTATGCCATCCAATGAGGGTCCACTTCAAGTTGAAGTTTCAGGCGGCGATGACGGCACCCGGCTCGATCGGCTGCTGGCGGCGGCGCTGGAAGAATTATCGCGTAACCGGATCAAGCCGCTGATTAAGGAAGGGCTGGTCCTGCTGAACGACACGCCGGTACTCAATCCCTCCCACAAGGTCCGCGTGGGCGATAGATATGAGATTACTGTGCCGGAGGCCGTCGAAAGCGAGCCGGAACCCGAAAATATCCCGCTCGACATCCAGTTCGAAGACGAGCATCTGATCGTCATCAACAAGCCGGCGGGCATGGTGGTGCATCCGGCGGCGGGCAACTGGTCGGGAACGCTCGTGAATGCGCTTCTCCACCATTGCCGGGACAGCCTGTCCGGGATCGGCTGAGTTAAGCGTCCCGGCATCGTCCACCGCATCGACAAAGATACCAGCGGCCTGATGGTGGTGGCGAAAAGCGATGCCGCGCATCAGGGACTCGCCGCTCTTTTCGCAGCCCATGATATCGAACGGCGCTACAAGGCCATCGTCTGGGGCCGTGTTTATCCATCGTCGGGCGAAATTGAGGGAAATATCGGCCGTGATCCCCATAACCGTAAGCGTATGGCGATGGTAACAAAAGGTGGAAAGACCGCCCTCACCCGCTATCAACTGATGGAGAATTTCAGCGATATTGCCGGGCTCGTCGCATGCGAGCTTGAAACAGGGCGCACTCATCAGATCAGGGTCCATATGACCCATATTGGTCATCCACTGGTCGGCGATCCACTCTATACACGGGCAAAGCGCAGCCGTGTCAGCGCCCTGCCCAAAAACAGGCAGAAAATCATCCTTTCTTTCAACCGTCAGGCGCTCCATGCCGAAACCCTCGGTTTTGTGCATCCTGTCACAGACAAACGCTTGAAATTCGAGGTAGATTTCCCATCTGACTTAAGGGAACTGACCAAGGCATTCAAAGGGTAACTCCCGTCATCTTAGAAATGCCACGGTTCTTGAGTAGACAGGAATGTAATCCGGGCCCGTTTTTTGGGCGTATTATGCGACAAAAACCGGGTGCCATGAATAGAGAGGGTCCTGATATGAGCACATCTACTTTACCCGTATTAACGCCGGAAGGCGGCCTGTCCCGGTATTTGCAGGAAATTCGCAAATTCCCGATGCTGGAGCCAGGTGAGGAATATATGCTGGCGAAAGCCTGGAAGGATCATGGTGATACCGAGGCGGCTCATAAAATGGTGACGAGCCATCTCCGGCTGGTTGCGAAGATCGCGATGGGATATCGTGGTTACGGCCTGCCAATCGCCGAGCTGATCTCGGAAGGCAATGTCGGGATGATGCAGGCGGTTAAAAGATTCGAGCCTGAAAAAGGCTTCCGTCTCTCTACCTACGCCATGTGGTGGATCAGGGCAGCCATTCAGGAATATATCCTGCGGACCTGGTCCCTCGTAAAAATGGGGACGACCGCCGCTCAGAAGAAGCTGTTCTTCAATCTTCGCAAAATCAAGGGCCAGATTGAGGCTATTGACGAAGGCGATATGACGTCAGATCAGGTCAAAACTATCTCCAAGAAGTTGGGCGTCTCCGAGGATGAGGTCATCAATATGAACCGCCGCCTGACCGCGCCGGATCATAGCCTCAACGCTCCGATGCGCGCCGAGAGTGAAGGCGAATGGATGGACTGGCTCGAAGATGAGACGCCGAACCAGGAAACTGTCTATGCTGAAAGCGAGGA
>CALEMG010000073.1 GCA_937910835.1 uncultured Alphaproteobacteria bacterium
GTGATGTATGCATGGGATCTCGGAACTCCCAAAAGCGATGACTGGTGGCTCGGCTGGGGCGGCTTTGACCTGGAAGAGGACATACCGTTTTTCGCAGCCATGACAAAGGCCGAGGTTCAGGAAAAGATCAAGAATTTCGATCCGAAAGGCAACGAGTTCGAATGCGACAGCCTGGATGAGTATAAAGAAATGCTGTTCAACGCCTATGACGAGGAATTGACTGCCGCGGACCTGATTTGCGGATTTGAGGGTTGGTTTAAATCGCTTGATGAGGCGGCGCAGAAAACGCTGCTTAAAGACATCAAGAGCTGGCAGCAGAACGCAGAGGCAAAGTAACTCATTTTCAGGAAATATGCTCATGCCCTATGTTTTTGATCCGATAGAAACCCCGTCAGTTGCCGTCACAGGCACCGATCGGCGCTTTCCGGTAAGACGCATTTTCTGTGTCGGACGCAACTATGCGGAACATGCACGCGAGATGGGCGGAGACCCGGACCGCGCGCCCCCCTTTTTCTTTACAAAACCAGCGGACGCCATCGTTGAAAGTGGCGCGAAAATTACCTTTCCCAAGATCACAAAAGACTTTCACCATGAGGTCGAGCTGGTAATTGCCATTGGAAAAGAGGGAGAGAATATCCCCGTGCAAGACGCAAGAGAACATATCTTCGGCTTTGCCGTTGGGATTGACCTTACCCGCCGGGACTTACAAAAAATTGCCAAAGAGAAGGGGCGCCCATGGGACAGCGGCAAGGCATTCGATCAGTCTGCCCCATGTGGCGCGATTACGCCCGTCGCCGAAATTGAAGATATCGAGACTGCGAAAATATGGCTGACTGTGAATGAGGACACCCGCCAATCCGCAACCATCGCTGATCTGATCTGGTCGATTGAAGAGGTGATTGCTGTTCTGTCAGAGGCCTTTATCCTGATGCCCGGCGATCTGATCTACACGGGTACGCCGGCTGGCGTGAGCTCTCTTTCCATTGGCGATCACATCATCGGCCATGTTGATGGCCTGTCCCCCATCGATATCAGGCTGACGTCATAAATCTTCGACATCCGGTCAATAAATTATTTGACTAGTCCGAGTGTCACGATACATAAAAAAATAACCAGGGATCTGACGGCCTATACGTTAGGGCCGCCTTCCTAACTTCCTATAGGTGATCAATGCAGAACTTTCGAAATATTGCGGTTTGTGGAATAGCATTTTTTGCCATTTCGTCATGCACGAGCAATGAAGACTATCTTCAACGGAGTATTGCAGCATTCGGCCCAGAGGACTGCAAGCCCGTCGTCGAACAACAAATCGACAGGTTGAATATCAACCGGAGCAAAATTTTAAAGATCGACTACCTTACCTATTACATTTCTGAAAGTGATGCTGGCGAAGAATATAACTACCAAGGCTGGATAAGCTTCAACAGTTGCAAGGGTAATTTCGTCGTTGATATGAATAAGTCCTGCCAGATCGAAAGACCATATCTAATGGGGAATTGCAGAATGGAAGATATCGTCGCCCAGAAGAAATATCGCCTAAACGGCAGTTGTAGAGCCGATTCGCGTTAACCATAACCTTATGAAAGAATTGCAGTTTTCTAGCAAACACATCACGCCGGCGGAGAATTTAGAGGGCAGTGCAGGCATTTTTCGCCCATTTTTGAAATTTTCATTAAATTTTCGCTAATTTTACTTGAAATTAACCATAAAACATAAGTTTTTCGGTAGTTTCCGACTGAATTTCCCGCTAAAATACAAAAAGCGATCCAGAACTGTTCTTGTCGGTTTAGTTGAAACAGGGTTGCAACCAATCATTCGAGAATGAGACGGAAAAAGCGCATCATATGAGTTTCGCTCGCCATAATCGTGGAAGGCCTCTCTTCAGCCAAACTGATATCGTGTCAGCGAGGGAACGCGCACTGCTCGCCGAAAACAGGCAGCTGCGGGAGAGAAACACGCGTTTGAAAAATGCGATGTTGACGCTTGTGGAGCGAGTAGAGACTCAACTGCCTTCCCTCAAGGAACGTACAGCGACATTTGAGCGAGCAAGAACCACTAAGTCTCATCGGGACCAGGCGAAAGAACAGGCTTACAGGGAGCGATTCCGGCGATATCGATCTACCCCTCCTCCCAAGATGGAGATTTATGAAACCTTCGAGGAACCAATCGAGTTTGGTGATCCCGCTCCTGAAATGCGTTTTCGTGCGAATACCCCACCCAGGCAGGAAAAGCCAACGGCGAGTTCGTCTCATAGGACTGAAAGCACCTCTTCGGAATATTTCATTTCCCCTGAGCTTGCACCAGAAGAGATCGATATCCTTAAATCTCCGACGCAAGAGCGCCCCCGCAAAAGACCGGCTAAGCGCGAAACAGTTGATGTCGTTGATCTGCATCCCACCAAGGAGACTGGCGCCGAAATGAACGACTGGTATGAATCAGGCGAGACCAGCCCGTCCGAGATTCCAGCTTTCGAGTTCCCGGAGGAAGAAGAGATTATTGATATCGATTTCGAACGCCGGGAAACACTGCGCGCGGCCATGCGCCGTCGGGTGAATCGCCTACGCTGGTAAATCCCGAGAAATTTCGCTATTCTCGACGCCATTGCGATTTCATCCGTGGCAACATCATATTCTGAAATATTTACATGTCCCAGCTCGCCAATCGCCCAGAGGAAATTTCTCTGCCCATTCTCTATAGCTTCCGTCGCTGCCCCTATGCGATGCGGGCGCGTATGGCGATTGCCTACTCTGGCGCGACGGTTGAGCTGCGCGATATATTATTGAAAGACAAGCCAGCAGAGATGGTTGCCGCAAGCCCCAAAGCCACTGTTCCCGTGCTGGCGCTGCCGGATGGCAGCGTGCTGGAGGAAAGCCTAGATATCATGTTCTGGGCGCTCGCGCAGAATGACCCGGAGGGTTGGCTCCCAAAGGACAAGAGAGTACGCGATCAGGTTTTCTCACTGATCGAGGAGAATGACGGCCCGTTCAAGACCAGCCTCGACCGGTATAAATACCATGTCCGCTTTCCGGAAAAATCACGGGAAGCTTACCGGCAGGACGGAGAGACTTTTTTTCAAAATCTTGAGCATAGGTTGGCAGATCATCCTTATTTGGCTTCGAATAAGGTTACTCTCGCGGACATTGCTATTTTCCCTTTTATTCGGCAGTTCGCGAATGCCGACATCGAATGGTTTAACGCAGCCCCTTACCCACGCTTGCAACGCTGGCTTGATGGATTTCTTTCCTCAGATCGCTTCGCCTATATCATGAAGAAGCGTCCCATCTGGGCGGAAGAAATGATAGGCGAATTGTTTCCGGCTCCCGATGCAAGCTGAATTTTTTGGAGAGTCCGGGGCGGACTTCAGCCCTTGCGGAGCTTATCGGTATCGGCTTTGGCGGCGCTGGAACGACGGTCCGAGCGTTGCCTTTATCATGCTTAACCCCTCCACCGCGGACGAATTTCGCAATGACCCTACAATTGAAAGATGCCACCGCCGCGCCGTTGATATGGGGTATGGCGCTCTTGAGGTGGTGAATATCTTCGCCTATCGCGCGACTGACCCGAGGGAGCTTAAAAAATACTCTCACCCGATAGGCCCAGATAATGATTCTGCCCTCCAAGAAACCGCGAGTAGAGCGGATATGGTGATTTGTGCTTGGGGAGGACACGGGAATCATCGGGGCCGTCATACGGAGGTCCAGCGCCTGCTGAAAGAGCAAAAGATAACGCCGCATGTCCTGTCACTCACCCAGAAAGGGCTGCCCGGCCACCCCCTCTATCTACCTTATTCACGGCAACCCGTCCCCTGGACAGACTTTTAGAATCAGGACTGCAATGGCAAAGCTGTATTTCAACTACTCCACCATGAACGCAGGTAAATCAACCACGCTCCTGCAATCAAGCTTCAACTATCAGGAACGGGGAATGCGGCCCTTTCTTTTTACCGCCGCGCTTGATGACCGCTACGGCGTCGGGAAAATTGCATCTCGTATCGGTCTGCAAGCGGAGGCAAGCCTTTTCTCGGCCGACACCGACCTTCTGAAGGTCATCGAGGAAGAGGTCAAAACCCAACCGATCGACTGTGTCATGGTAGACGAGGCCCAGTTCCTGACCAAGGATCAGGTTTTTCAGCTTTCCGAAATAACGGACAAGCTCAAGATCCCGGTTCTCGCCTACGGTCTCCGGACGGATTTTCAGGGCAACCTTTTCGAGGGGAGCCAGTATCTCCTCGCCTGGGCGGATGAGCTCAGAGAGCTGAAGACCATCTGCCATTGCGGTAAGAAAGCCACCATGGTGATCCGCGTTAATGAGGATGGGCAGCCCGTCCGTGAAGGCGCGCAAAAAGAAATCGGCGGCAATGACCGCTATGTCGCCCTCTGCCGCCTGCATTTCAAGGAAGCCGCTTATCCATAAAAAATACCGGCGCCCAATAGGCCCCGGCACTTATCTTTCTGTATGTCCGCTAGACTTTATGATGCCAGCGCAGCGTATTTTTTGAAGTGGTAATCGGTGTTACCGAACAGCATTTCAATCGTCGTCAGGCGCTTGAAGTAATGGCCGATGGAATATTCATCGGTCATACCCATGCCGCCATGCAGCTGGATGGATTGCTGACCGACAAATTTTGCGGCCTGCCCCACTTGCGCCTTGGCGGCAGCGACTGCCTTGCGGCGCTCTGTCTCGTCATCAAGGTCCAGCTTCATCGCCACCATATCCGACATGGATTTAGACTGCTCCGCCTCCATATACATGTCCACCATGCGATGCTGCAGCACCTGGAACTTCCCAATCGGAGTGCCGAACTGCTTGCGTTCCTTCATATACTCATTGGTGATATTGTTCGCGGCCTGCATCGCCCCCACCGCTTCAGCGCAGAGTGCGGCAATGGCCTTATCAACAACCTTTTCAATAACCGGATAAGCACCGCCTTCTTCACCGAGCAGGGCATCTGCACCCACCTTGGCATCCTCGAACTTGATATCGGCGGCGCGCTGTCCGTCAATCGTGCGATAGTCGCGGCGCGTCACATCGCTTGAATTATTATCGACAATAAAGAGCGAAATGCCGTCCTCATCGCGGGAGTTGCCCCCGGTACGGGCAGACACAATAATCTTGTCCGCCGTCGCGCCATGATAGACAACGGCCTTATGGCCTTTCTTTACATAACCGTCGCCCGATTTGGTTGCCGTGGTTTCCACATCATTCAGATCGAAACGTGATTGCGGTTCGGCATAGGCGAACGCGAGCATCATGTTGCCTTCGATGACTTGCGGAATAATCGCTTCGATCTGCACTTCGCTACCCGCTTCGGCAACAAGTCCGCCGCCAAGAATCACGGTGCTCAGGAATGGTTCCAGCACGAGGCCGCTGCCCATATTCTCCATCATGATCGCTGTTTCTACGGCGGTGCCGCCAAATCCGCCGACTTCCTCAGGAAACGGTAGGCCCAGCCAGCCAAGCTCCGCCATCTTTTTCCAATGGTCACGGCTGAATCCGAGTTCCGTGTCCGCGAGTTTGGCCCGCGCCTCGGACGAATAATTATCTTTTACGAACCGTTCGACACTGTCTTTGAGCATGTTCTGCTCATCGGAGAGTTCAAAATCCATCTTATTGTTATCCTTATAATCCCAGAACCATTTTGGAGACGATATTGCGTTGAATTTCATTGCTACCGCCGTATATCGTGGCGGCGCGAAGATACAAATGCTCTGCCATCGGGCCATGCGCATAATCCGGCCCGACAGGGGCTTCATTACGACCCTCATAGGCACGCTCAGCCTCATAAGGTGCCCCGTACATACCAAGCGATTCCACCAGCAACCCGGTCAGGCGCTGCTGAATTTCCGTCCCTTTGATTTTCAGAAGCGATGGTTCAGCAGAGAGTTGCTTGCCGCTGGCGATCATGGAGAGATATCGGAGCTCCGTATATTCCAGTGCCATCAGGTCGACTTCAATGCGCGTCAGCTTGTTGTTGAAATCATTGCAAAAGCTGAGCGTATGACCGCCACAACGTTCAGCTTTTGCAATGTCCTTCAGCCGTTCAACCTGTCGCTTGGAACGGGCGACGCGGGCTATGCCCGTCCGCTCATTCCCCAGCAGGAACTTGGCGTAGGTCCAACCCTTGTTTTCCTCTCCGATCCGATTGGCGACCGGAACCCGCACATCTTCAAAGAAGACTTCATTCAGGCTGTGCTCCATATCGAGCCCGATTATCGGCTTCACCGTAATGCCTGGTGTCTTCATATCGATCAGGAGGAAAGAAATCCCCTCCTGCTGCTTCGCCGAGCTATCTGTGCGAACCAAGCAGAATATCATGTCCGCATGCTGCGCGAAGGAGGTCCATATTTTCTGGCCATTAACGATATAATCATCGCCATCGCGAACCGCTTTTGTCTGGAGAGACGCAAGGTCCGACCCCGAACCCGGCTCCGAATAACCCTGGCACCACCAGTCTTCAGAATTGAGGATGCGCGGCAGATACTTATCCTTCTGCTCCTGATTGCCAAAAGTATAGATAACCGGGCCAACCATGCTCACCCCGAACGGCAGAGCAATTGGCGCAGCGGCATGCCCAAATTCATGGGCCGCAATATGTTTCTGAGTGATGGTCCATCCGGTACCGCCATATTCGACCGGCCAGTTCGGCGCCATCCATCCCTTTTCATTGAGGATCTTCTGCCATCTGATCTGACCTTCCGGAGTGGGATGCAAACCGCGGTCGCAGCGATCCTTCACGTCCGCCGGCAAGGCGGTCGCGAGAAATTCCCTCACCTCATCACGAAATGCTAGATCTTCTTCACTAAATGATAAATCCATCGGGTTCTCCATTATTGTCATGGGATTCTACGGGCCCATTTACATTCCATGCTAGGACGGGTTTTTCTTCTTTGCAAGTGCGGCCTTCAATATGTCCCTCCGCTCCCTGCAAGGCAAGCATTCCCTTACGTTAACGGAAGCAAAGCCACTTAACAATTGGTCGATCCATAGTCAAAATTTCCGGAATCGGGCAAGCCCGTCCCGTTCAATCTGTTGGACCAGACCAACTTCCCAGTCCAGATACTCCTGCATCCGTCTCCTGACCGCCTTCTTATCGTTCGTATCATATGGCTTATACCAGACGTCATCCGTGCGGCTTAAAAGGTTCGTCTCTCCGCTTTCCATAGCGAGGGAAGCGGCCGCCCACGCATTCGTCCCGCCATCAAGCACACGAACAATTGTCTGCGGGCGCAACCGTTCAACTTCCGCCGCAGCTAGATGAGCAAGGTCACCATCTGGGGATGTCAGGATGATCAGCCCCACCGCAGGGATAAAAATATGGTCCTCCGCCAGTCGCGCGCGGATCGCCCAATAGGCGCCGGGAACATGGCCGCTCCGGTATTCGAGGGAGCTCGCTAAATCAACCACGGCAACCACCTCACCAGAGGCAAGCACTGCATCCAGTTCCAGCGCGGAAAGACCCGATGCTTTGGTGATTTCCGGCTTATGCGCCGGCCCGCTTTCCGTCATCTCCCCATCGCTCGCGGTATATACATAGACTTCAGGCCAGTCCATCTGGATCAGCCAGGACGCCGTCATCACGCTGCGTACAGCATCATCATCGATAAGGACGATCCGGCTGTTGCGCACGCCGACATATTCATCCGTTGCCTGAACCAACTGACCGCCCGGCGCATGGCGTGCACCCGGAAGGTGTCCGGCAAGAAACTCTTCCTCACTTCGAACATCCAGCAGGTAAAGGCTTCGTTCTTCCCTGTCTGCCAGCAATGACTGTAACGTAGTTTGATCTATCCTTTTGACACCGAAGCGGGTGGCAACATCCTCCGCCGACTGCTGGCTGCGCGCGAGAGCCTGATCACCGTGCAGAGGGGCAATCGTATCTTCCCGATGGGCCAGTTCCAGCCCAGACAAATGCCAACCCATGGTCCCGTCTTTCAATGCAGCAATCGGGTTTTTCACCCCCGCATTGATCAGGGATTGCGCGCCAATAATGCTACGTGTCCTGCCCGCACAGTTCACGACAATTTGCGTCTCCTCATCCCCAACCGTTTCATATACACGATGCACCAATTCCGCGCCGGGCATATCCACGCCGCCCGGGATCGACATGCGATGAAATTCGGGGAAAGGACGGCTATCGAGGACAAAAATCTTTTCTCCAGCCTCGCGCCGCGCCGCTAGGTCGGAGGCATTGATATGCGGCGTGCAGTATGTTTCTTCAACGAATTCGCCGAAGGCCTTGCTCGGCACGTTGACGCCGGAAAATAGCTCAAAGCCAGCATCATGCCATCCGACAACACCGCCTTCCACGAGAAATAAATCGCTATATCCAAGTTCATGGAGTTTCTCTGCTGCTCGCTCGCCGAGCGGCAGCTCCGGCCCGTGATCCAGGATATAGATCCGTGCAGATTTGCGCGGAAGCAACGCCGAGGCCATTAATTCCAACTTGCTGAGCGGCAGAGGGACCGCAAAGAAAGGATGCCCTTCGGAATGGACGCCATGTTCGCGAACGTCAATGAGGGCATATTCCTCCGAGCTTTCCTCCATGACTGTGCGGAGTGCCGCGGGAGTAATCATCTTGAAACTCAATTGCGCGCCTCTCGGATATCT
>CALEMG010000074.1 GCA_937910835.1 uncultured Alphaproteobacteria bacterium
AGCCAGCTGTATCCCCGCTTCCTAGCCGACGCCGATCTTGACGGCGGCAAGCTGAAGACTGCCCATGGCGCCAAACCGGGCTCCATGATGGGGCTGAAGGACGAAGGGCTGACGGTCTGGCTCTCCCGCTCCGACAACCCAAAACGTAAACTCCCTTTTAGTTGGGAACTGGTGGAGGTGGAGAACGCGCTCGTCGGGATCAATACCGCGCATCCGAACGGCATCGTAGCTGAAGCGAATGAGGGCGGGCAAATCGAGGCGCTTGCCGGGTATGAACGTCTGACCCGGGAAGTGAAATATGGAACAAACTCCCGGATTGATATCCTGCTCTCGGCTGAAAATAAGCCCGATTGTTACGTGGAGGTCAAAAACGTAACCCTGAAACGCGATGATGCTCTCGCGGAATTTCCGGATTCGGTGACGGCACGCGGCGCCAAGCATTTGAAAGAACTTGTCTCCATGGTGGAACATGGCCATCGGGCGGTTATGTTCTATCTGATCCAGCGGACCGACTGCACGAAATTTCGGATCGCGGAGGATATCGATCCGGTTTATGCGGCGGCGTTCAAGGAGGCAGTCGCTGCGGGAGTTGAAATTATCTGCTACGACTGCCACATAACGACCAGTGAAATTCGCCCCGGGTCGGCCATTCCGGTTATTCCTTAGTTTTTTTTTAGGATGACATGGGGTATTATCTAAAGAAAACATGATTGAGCGCTTATGAGATATGAAACGAGCATAGATACGCCGGAACGCAATACCGGCGTGATTAAACTGCATGGCCCCGAGGCTTTTGAGGTCATGCGTACTGCGGGTCGTCGGGCGTCGGAAACGCGGGACATGATCGCCGTGCATGTGGTGCCGGGAGTCACAACGGATGAGTTGAATACGCTCTGTGCGGATTTCATCGCGGAGCGAGGCGGTATTTGTGCTCCGCTTAACTATCGCGGTTTTCCCAAATCCATTTGCACCTCCATTAATCATGTGGTTTGCCATGGCATTCCGGGGCCGAAAAAGCTCCAAAACGGCGATATCGTCAATATTGATGTGACGCCGACTGTCGACGGCTGGCATGGGGATACCAGCCGTATGTTCGTGGCCGGTAAACCAAGTGTGAAGGCCGCCCGGCTAATCGACATAACCTATGAATCACTGATGCGCGGGATCGAGGTGGTGACACCCGGCGCAACGACTGGTGATATCGGCTATGCGATCCAGAATTTCGCTGAAGGCAAGCGTTGTTCCGTGGTACGCGATTTCTGCGGGCACGGTTTGGGACAGGTTTTCCATGATGTGCCGAATATTGTCCATTATGGCACGCCCGGTGAAGGGGTCGAGTTGCGCGCTGGAATGATCTTCACGATCGAGCCGATGATTAATCTCGGTACCTGGCAGGTCAAGATACTTGATGACGGCTCGACGGCGGTAACGAAAGATCGTTCCCTCTCCGCCCAGTTTGAACATTCCCTCGGCGTAACCGAAACGGGATATGAGATATTTACCCTCTCGCCCAAGGGACGGGACAAGCCGCCATATGACGTCTGAGGCAAAAAAACCGACGATGAAGGCCGCGTTGCAGGAATTGGATGCACCGGACTTTGGTTTCGGTTTTGAAGACGCTTCCCCCAAGACGAAAGAGAAAGACGACCACCGGCTCGGCCATCGCGAAAGAATGCGCGAGCGTGTATTGAGCGCCGGGGCACGGAGCCTTGCGGATTATCAGATACTCGAAATGCTGCTCTTCGCTGCCTCCCCGCGCAGCGATACGAAGCCGCTGGCGAAAAGCCTGCTGTCGACCTTTGGCAGCCTTGCCAAAGTGTTGAAGGCGGAGCCGGAAGCGCTGCGTAGGGTGCCGAAAGTTGGCGATGCCGCCATCGCAACCTTAAAAGTCGCCGAAACACTGGGCGAGAAGCTGCTGCGTGCGGAGATCGAGAAGAAAAATGTGCTCGGCTCCTGGCAGGCATTGCTCGAATATTGTCAGGGCACGATGGGTAACCGGGAGATCGAGCATTTCCGTATTCTCTTCCTCAATAACAAGAATCACCTGATTTCCGATGAGGTGCAGCAGACCGGCACGGTCAATCATACCGCCGTTTATCCGCGCGAGGTGGTGAAACGCGCGCTGGAGCTTGGTGCAACGGCGTTGATCCTGGTGCACAACCACCCCTCCGGCGATACCACACCGTCAAAAGCCGATATTGATATGACGTCGGAGATTATGAGCGCCGCCGCCGCCCTCAAACTCCGGATTCATGACCATATTATCGTCGGCAACAGTAATTGCGCTAGTTTCAAGTCGCTGGGTTTGATGTAGGCGGTATTGATTGCGCGCTAAGCAGTTGAGATTTTCCGCTATCTCTGCTAGTCAGCCCTTCTTTTCGTAAATCTATTCAGAAAGTAAGATCCGCCATGATCCCGCGTTATGCCCGCCCCGAGATGCCCGCCCTCTGGGAGCCGCAAAGTAAATTCCGTATTTGGTTCGAGATTGAGGCCCATGCCTGCGACGCACAAGCCAAGCTCGGCGTTATACCCGAGGCCGCAGCGAAAGCCGTCTGGGAGCGTGGTAATTTCGATATTGAGCGGATTGACGAGATCGAACGGGAAACCAAGCATGATGTGATCGCGTTCCTTACCAACCTTGCTGAATATGTCGGCGATGAGGCGCGCTTCGTGCATCAGGGAATGACGTCATCGGACGTACTGGATACCTGTCTTTCCGTACAGCTGACCAAGGCATGCGATATCCTGCTCGACGATATGGACAAGCTGCTTGAGGCGTTGAAGGCGAAGGCCTATGCCCATAAAGATGATGTCTGTGTCGGTCGCTCCCACGGTATTCATGCGGAACCCGTGACTTTCGGCCTTAAAATGGCGCAGGCTTATGCGGAATTTGATCGCAACCGCGAACGTCTTATGAATGCGCGAAAGGATATCGCCACTTGCGCCATTTCCGGCGCTGTCGGAACATTCGCAAATATCGACCCTTTCGTTGAGGAACATGTGGCAGAATCTCTTGGCCTCACGCCGGAGCCCGCCTCCACGCAGGTGATCCCGCGCGATCGCCATGCGATGTTCTTTGCGACCCTCGGCGTTATCGCCAGCTCCATCGAGCGGCTGGCCGTTGAAATTCGTCACTTACAGCGCACGGAAGTGCTGGAAGCGGAAGAGTATTTTGCGCCGGGGCAGAAAGGCTCCTCTGCGATGCCGCACAAGCGGAACCCGGTCCTGACCGAGAACTTGACGGGCCTTGCCCGCCTTGTGCGTATGGCGACGACCCCGGCAATGGAAAATGTCGCTCTTTGGCATGAGCGGGATATCTCTCATTCCTCTGTTGAGCGCGGCATTGGACCGGACGCGACGATCACGCTTGATTTTGCGCTCGCTCGCCTCACCGCCGTAATTGAGAAGCTGGTGATCTATCCGGAAAATATGATGGCGAATATGAACAAGCTTGGTGGCCTGATCCATTCGCAGCGTGTTCTTCTGGCTTTGACGCAGGCCGGTGTCAGTCGCGAGGATTCTTACCGTCTCGTGCAGCGCAATGCCATGCGTGTCTGGCGGGAGGGGGCGGATTTCCTCGAACTTCTGAAAGCGGATGAGGAAGTAACGAAAGCCTTGTCAGATGAGGAGATCGAAGGCGTGTTCGACCTGGAATATCACACTAAGCATGTGGAGACGATCTTCCGCCGGGTCTTTGGCGAATAGCCGCAACAAAGGCGCATAACGGCAAGAAATTCCGTCATTCACCGACAGATAATCAGGCGATGGCGGTTTGAACCCGGTCAAGCGAATCCCATGTTCCCGCATTTGCGAGAATTCGGTCGGGATTTTCATATTGTTCTTTCAGGATTTTCTCGTAAAGAGCAGCTTCCGCCGTCCGGCTTGTTTCCCCGGGCTGGCCGGTCAGCCTATGAAGCGCAGCGGTCAGGGCGTCAACGGTGCCGGAGCCTTCATCAAACTGCGCTTTTTTTCGCCATACCAGGTCAGCGGGCAGTAGATCGGCGCAAGCCTTTCGTAATATCCATTTCTCCGTAGTCTCCCCGGTCGCCTCTTGCGATGTCGGATCCGTCCGCCTGAGTTTAAGCGCTGCAGGAATGGATTGGGAAAAGGCGACGAGGTCACGGTCGAGAAAGGGCGTCCTCGCCTCCAGACTTTCTGCCATGCTCACTCGGTCGACCCGTTGCAGGTTAATATTGTGCATGGTGCCGAGGGAGCGGGTCAGCTCATCGGCAAGAGCGCGTGGATTGTCGACATACGCATGATGATAGCTGTATCCAGCGAAAAGCTCATCGGCCCCTTCCCCGGTCAGCACAGCTTTTACCTGGGCGCGAGCAAGGCGTGCAGCGAATAATGTCGGGATTGCGCTCCGGACCAGATCGATATCGGCGCTTTCCAGATGATAAATAACATGTGCCATATTTTCGATCAGGTCATCGGCCGTAAAGGCATATTCATGATGATCCGAACCGATATGCGCGGCGACTCTTCGCGCCGCCGCAAGATCGGGGGAGCCTTTGGTGCCAACGGAAAAGGTTTTAAGCGGCCCCTTGCCTTCCGCCAAATTTATTTTCTGGGCGATGGCGGCAATAATGGAGCTATCGAGGCCGCCGGAGAGAAAACAGCCAACCTCGACATCGGCAACCATCCATTTGGTGACCGCCGCTTCCAGAACAAACCTGAGTTCCGATGCGATATGGTCGATGTCCGCCCCCGGTTCTACTTTCGCGGCACCATGTGGCAGGCGATACCATTGCCGCCAACCCTTCTCGCTATCAAAAAGGGTCCCCGGGGGAATGGCTTCTATACTGTCGACGGGGACGCCGTCATACGCCTTGAGTTCGGAGGAAAAGATAAATCCATCCCCGAGCTTGGCAACATAAAGCGGTTTTATGCCGAGGGGGTCGCGCGCAGCGATGATCCGGCCCTTGGTTGCAAGAACGAAGGCGAACATGCCATCTAGCCTGTCAGTCCAGCGGTTATCATCGGTCCGGAAAAGATGCAGGATGGTTTCGCTGTCGGATGCGGTCTCAAACAGTTCCTCGCCAAGGATGGCGCGCAGGTCGCGATGGTTATAGATTTCACCATTGACGATCAGCATATCGTCGGCCTGATGAATAGGCTGAGCCCCGTTCTCAGTTCCGATAATCGACAGACGGCAATGCGCCATAATAATGGGGGCGCCTGGCTGACGAACAATACTGACGGCATCGGGACCCCGATGCGCTACTTTGGTGATCATCCGGTCCGCTAGTTCTTCGTCTCCGGTATTCCAGAGACACACAAAGCCGCACATATTGTTTCCCAACCTGTGCCAGAGGAGCTTGAAATTTATCCTGCGATTCCCCGCCTCAAGAGCGCGGCCCTGGCGAAACCGGTCGGGAAAGCTCCCGGATGAAGGCCGAGGCCTCCAACTCCGGGTGCATGATTTAAACTATTCGCCGGCGGCGATCTGTCCGCGCGCGACGGCCAGCAGTTCTTCCATCTGGCGGCGGATGCGGTGGTCTGACATTTCTACATTTGCCGCATCAAGGTCGCCCCGGACTTTGCGAAAGACGTCTTCATCGCCCTTCTCTTCCATGTCCGAGATTATGACTTCCTTGGCGTAGGCCGCAGCGTCGTCGCCTGTTTTGCCGAGAAGTTCTGCGGCCCAATTGCCCAGCAGCTTGTTTCGGCGCACCATGACCTTGAATTCCATTTCCTGATCATGGGCGAATTTGCCTTCCTGGCCTTTTTTGCGATCGTCGAATCCTGCCATATCCGTTTCCAGTCCTTAAAATCTTGTTTCAAATCACCAATTTTGCCTCTGGCAATGCGTTATACCTAAGATGGTGTGCGCCGCCTAGCCCCGCAAGCTAATTTCTGAAGATTATACATCATTTTGCTGACAGGAAATGTTGTATTTCCGGTATTTCTGCATTATGTTCCGCTTGCTTTGGCGGCGAGATTTCGGCGGCAGGGTCAGGCAGCGCCTATCCATTCCCGAATGATGGCCGTCTGATATTTATTTCTCCGGCGGATGGCCGCCTTTTCGATGAGTTGGAGTTTATCCATGACCCGACGTAGACGTGTCTACGAAGGCAAGGCAAAAGTTCTCTTTGAAGGTCCGGAATCGGGCACGCTGGTACAGTATTTCAAGGACGATGCCACCGCATTCAATGGTGAAAAGAAAGCAACGGTGACCGGCAAGGGTGTTCTGAATAACCGGATTTCGGAATATCTGATGGTCAAGCTTGCTGAGATCGGTATTCACAACCACTTTATCCGCCGCCTTAACATGCGCGAGCAGTTGATCAAGGAAGTCGAGATTATCCCTGTCGAGGTGATTGTCCGTAATATTGCCGCGGGATCGATCTGCAAACGACTTGGGATTACAGAGGGAACGCCCCTTCCCCGTCCGATCATTGAGTATTGCTTCTAGTCTGACGAACTTAACGATCCGCTGGTTTCCGAAGAACATATCACGGCGTTCGGCTGGGCAAACCCGCTGGAGCTGGATGACATCATGAGCCAGTCACTTCGCGTGAATGACTTCCTTCTCGGCCTGTTTGCCGGAATTGGCATTCGCCTCGTGGATTTCAAGCTGGAATTCGGGCGCTATTACGAAACCGATGAAATGCAGATTATCCTCGCCGATGAAATTAGCCCGGATAACTGCCGTCTATGGGACGTCGTGACGAACAAGAAGCTCGACAAGGATCGGTTCCGCCGCGACCTTGGTGATGTTGAGGATGCCTATCAGGAAGTCGCGCGCCGTCTTGGCATTATTCCCGAAGGCGGACCCGGAGACTTGCAAGGGACGACCGCAATCCAGTAAAGGCGCATAGTTAGCGCCTTTTTTTAAACCTTAAGAGGACCAGATGAAAGCACGTGTCTATATTTCCTTGAAAAACGGGGTTCTTGATCCGCAAGGGAAAGCGATTTCCCATTCCCTGCAAGGGCTTGGCTTTAAGAATGTTGTGGATGTCCGTCAGGGCAAGACGATCGATCTGGATCTCGCCGATATGGACCGCGCCGCGGCAGAGGCGGAAGTTGAAAAGATGTGCCAACAGCTTCTCGCCAACACTGTGATCGAGAATTATTCCATAGAAATGCTGGATTGACCGGACAGGGAGTTTTGGACAATGAAGGCTGCTGTTATTGTATTCCCCGCTTCCAATTGTGACCGTGATCTGAAAGTCGCCTT
Source organism: uncultured Alphaproteobacteria bacterium (assembly GCA_937910835.1). Taxonomy (GTDB): domain Bacteria; phylum Pseudomonadota; class Alphaproteobacteria; order Sneathiellales; family Sneathiellaceae; genus Sneathiella. Next base: position 7,184 of record CALEMG010000074.1, read on the forward strand.
GACACAGTCCATGGGCCGGGAGCCGGATATGGTCTGGCATGGTGAGAGTGAATTGCCCGATACAGACCTGATCGCGATCCCCGGCGGATTCTCTTATGGGGATTATCTGCGGGCCGGGGCGATGGCCGAGAATTCTCCCATTATGCGCGAAGTCGTTAAAAGAGCCGAAGCTGGTACGCCTGTTCTGGCCATTTGCAACGGCTTCCAGATCGCAACAGAAACCGGCATGCTGCAGGGGGCGCTCCTCCGTAACGCGGGGCAGAAATTTGTCTGCCGCGATGTTGATTTGCTGGTTACCTCACAGAATGAACGTTTTGTTGGCGGGTTCAAACAAGGTGAAGTCGTCCGTTTCCCCGTTGCCCATCACGATGGCAATTTCTACGCGGATGAGGACAAGCTCAATGAGTTGGAGGCCGAAGGTCAGGTCGCCTTCCGCTATGTCACGCCAGAGGGAGAACAGACCAATGAAGCCAACCCCAATGGCTCCCAGAATAACATCGCGGGCATCTATAACAAGGCGGGCAATGTGCTGGGCCTGATGCCGCATCCGGAACGGCTGATCTCTGACGAGCTCGGCGGAACCGACGGCAAACGCTTTTTCGATCACCTCGTAAGTTCCATCGTTTGAGAATATGACTGAAATTACCAAAGACATTGTTGCCGAGCATGGCCTGACCGAAGAAGAATATGCTGACGTCCTCTCAATTCTTGGCCGGACGCCGAACCTAACGGAGCTCGGCATATTTTCTGTGATGTGGAGTGAGCATTGCTCCTATAAATCCTCCAAGAAATGGCTGAAAACCCTACCGACGGAAGCGCCTTGGGTGATCTGTGGGCCTGGCGAAAATGCGGGCGTCATCGATATCGGTGACGGGCAGGCCGCTATTTTCAAGATGGAAAGCCATAACCATCCCTCCTTTATCGAGCCCTATCAAGGCGCGGCGACTGGTGTTGGCGGGATCATGCGCGATGTCTTCACCATGGGCGCGCGGCCCATTGCCAATATGAATGCGCTCCGCTTCGGACGACCCGATCATCCAAAAACCGGTCATCTGGTCTCCGGCGTTGTGGCCGGGATTGCGGGCTATGGCAACTGCATGGGCGTCCCGACGGTTGGCGGGGAGACAAATTTCCATGCCTCCTATGACGGTAATATTTTGGTCAACGCCATGACGGTGGGTCTCGCGGATACGGATAATATTTTTTATTCCGCTGCTGCCGGTATTGGTAATCCGGTAGTCTATGTGGGATCCAAGACCGGGCGCGACGGCATCCATGGCGCGACCATGGCCTCCGCCGAGTTTGATGACGACAGCGAGGAAAAACGCCCAACTGTGCAGGTTGGTGACCCCTTCACGGAGAAACTCCTGCTTGAAGCCTGTCTTGAACTGATGGCGACAGATGCGATTGTTGCGATCCAGGATATGGGTGCGGCGGGCCTCTCTTCCTCCTCCTTCGAGATGGCGGATAAGGGCGGCGTCGGGATC